>NZ_NDYP01000002.1:300000-455448 GCF_002165775.1 Campylobacter concisus
GTGCGCCGAACGGACACGCGTATAGGCAGTATCCGCAGCCGATGCAGATATCTTTGTCGTGTAGTACTACGCCGTCGGCTCTGATATAAAAACAATCGACCGGGCAAACCAGTGAGCACGGCGCATCCTCGCAGTGCATGCAAGCTATCGAGGTCGATATTTCCTTGCCCGGTACGCCTTCGTTTAATGTGATGACGCGGCGGCGACGGATGCCAAGAGGCAGCTCGTGAGCCTCGTCGCAAGCTACCGCACAGCCGTTACAGTCGATGCATCTATCGTCGTCGCAGTAAAATTTAAGTCTATTGTTATCGTTAAATTCGCTCATTTTACGCCTTTTCTATGCGGCATAGACCGCTTTTGGTTTCAGGAATCTGAGTGTTTATATCATATCCGTAGTTAGTGACGGTATTTGCGCTCTCGCCTACCGCATAAGGCTTTGTGCCTTCCGGGAAATTACCAGTCATATCGGCGCCTTGCATATAGCCCGCATAATGAAACGGCATAAAGATGGTGTCGGGTTTAACGGACGGTACTACTCTAGCGCGCACCTTAACCTTAGTGCCCTCAGGCGAATGAACCCAGATGAAATCCCAGTTTTTAATGCCGTGTTTAGCCGCAAGCTCAGGGTGGATATCCGCAAACATCTCAGGCGTTAGACGGCTTAGATACATACTAGCTCTCGTCTCCATGCCCGCGCCGCTAAAATTTACGAGGCGAGCCGTCGTGAGGATAATAGGAAACTCTTTTGAGTAGTCCTTTGCTAGCTGGACGGATTTAAATTTCGTATCGACGCGGTTTTGAAGTTTCTTATCCTCAAAGCTCGGATACTTCTGCGCCAGATCGAATCTAGGCGTATGCAGCGGCTCTCTGTGAAGAGGAATTTGATCCGCAAAAGTCCAAACGATCGTTCTAGCTCGCGCGTTGCCGTACGGAGCGATGTTTTTCTCCATGCATTTTTTAGCGATGATATTACTATCGTCATGTATCCAGCTGCCGCCTATTTTAGCCTTTTCATCTTCGGTTAGCGTGATGCCTAGCACCTTTTCGATGTTATCTTTTTTGATCTCCGGATATCCGCCCTTGACAAACGAATCTACGGGCGCGCTACCGTCTGCGGCTAATTGGCTAACTCCGTTATGCTCTAAGCCGAAGCGGTTTCTAAAACCCATACCGCCTTGCCTAACGGACTTGTTTATATCGTAAAGTATCGGGCTGCCCGGATGATCCTCCGTCCAGCACGGCCACGGCAAGCCGTAGTATTCGCCTTCGACTACGGTGCCCGGTTTTCCTAGACTTGTTTTTTCGTCAAATTTATCCCAGTTTTCTTGGTGCTTTTTGAGCCTTTCCGGAGTCCAACCCGTCATGCCGATAGTTTTTATTATATTTGCGATCTCGCGCGTAGCGACCTCAGGCCACTCGATCTTGCCTTCGGCGTCTCTGATCGTGCGCGTTAGCTCGTCATAGTAGCCTAGCCTTTTGGCAAGCTCAAACAAAATTTCGTGATCTGGCATACTCTCAAAGAGAGGCTCTACGACCTGGCTTCTCCACTGGCCGCTGCGGTTTGTGGCCACGACCGTACCGCTAGTTTCAAACTGCGTCGCCGCAGGCAGTATATAGACGTCGTCTTTTTTGTCCGTTATCACGCCGGCATCGTTTACGAAAGGATCTACCAGCACTAAAAGCTCAAGCGCATCTAGGCCTTCTTTTACTTTTACTTGTTGCGCGGTTGATGTGATACCGTTGCCGATTACCACTAAGGCTTTTATACTGTCGCCGGCATTATCTACGGCTTCGTTGCCGTTTTTACCGTCAAGCACGCCTGCCCACCATTTTGATAGCGTAAATCCGGGTTTAAACATCATTTCAGGCTTAACGAAATTCTTTTGGAGCCATTCAAAATCTACTTTCCACATCTTAGCGAAGTATTTCCAGTTGGCTTCGTTTTTTGGATAGTACCCGGGTAGCTCGGTCGGCAAATTCGCCATATCCGTCGCGCCTTGAACGTTGTCGTGACCGCGCAGAATATTACAGCCGCCGCCTGATACGCCCATATTTCCTAGCACTAGTTGCAGGATCGGAGCGATACGAGTGTTTGAGCTGCCTATGGTGTGTTGAGTTAGACCCATCGCCCAAACGACCGATCCCGGGCGATTTTTGGCGTAAACTTCGGTTATCTCAAGAAGCGTCTCTTTTTTGATCCCGCAAACATCGGCCACGACTTCGGGCGTCCATTTGGCAGCTTCTTCGCGGATCAGATCCATACCGTAGACGCGGTCGTTTATAAATTCCTTATCTTCCCAGCCGTTTTGAAAGATGATATTCATCATGCCGTACATAAAAGGTATATCCGTGCCGGTGCGAATTTGAGCAAAATAATCAGCCTTAGCCGCAGTTCTCGTGTATCTTGGATCGACCACGATTAGCTTTGCGCCGTTATTTTCCTTCGCTTTTAGAAAATGTCTAAAGCCGACCGGGTGATTTACCGCCGGATTTGCGCCCACTATAAAGATAGACTTCGCGTTTTGGATATCTCCAAGATGATTGGTCATAGCTCCGTAACCCCAAGTATTCGCCACACCGGCGACTGTAGAGCTGTGTCAAAGACGTGCTTGGTGATCTAGGTTATTAGTCCCGAACATCGCTACGAATTTGCTTATATAATAGCTTTGTTCGTTGCAATCTTTTGCAGAGCCTAGAAACATCACTTGTTCAGGATTTTTTTCGCGATACGCTTTTAGTTTAGCACCGATTTCATCAAGAGCCTCTTTATAGCTGATGCGTTTCCATTTGCCGCCTACTTTTTTCATCGGGTATTTTACACGGCAGTGAGAGCGCACCATATCGATGACGTCGCTACCCTTACAGCAGTGGCCGCCAGCACTTACCGGGTGATCTTGAGCTACCTCTTGGCGTACCCAAACGCCGTTTTCTACCTCGGCGCGCACTCCGCATCCAACGGAGCAAACCGTACAAACGGTTTTTACGATTTTAGAGTTTGGAAACGGATTTGCCATTTCTTCTTTTGTGGCGCTTCTAGTTACGCCGCTAGCGGCCAGTCCGCTCATGCTGCCCGCTACGCCCGCTAGCGCGGCCATTTTTAAAAACGATCTTCGCCCGACTGCGTTTGAGTGGGGCATAAGACGTAAATTTGCCTCAGACATATTTATCCTTTCTTAAATTTTATTATTTCGCTTGTTCGTAGTATAGATCCCAGTTTTTGCTTCTTTTATAAAGCACTTCGGTCTTTTTGCTTTTGCCGTATTTTAGGTTTGACGCCGCTGCCGTCGCTACTCCGGCCGTAGCCGCTGCCGCGCCGACTAGCCCCGCCTTTTTTAAAAATTCTCGCCTATTTTTTTGCATTTTCTTCCTCCATAGCTTTTAGCTTTCTCACTCGGTTTTTTTGTCTTCTTATGGCCTCAGATCTTGAAACTCCGTCCAAGGTCTTTTTGTTTTTGCCTTGATTTATAGGACGCGGCGCGCTTAAAACTACGCGCTCAAACTCTATAAATCCTTGCAGAAGCACTGCGACGTCTTTATAAATTTCGCTGCTTTCGTGGTTAAAAAGACTCTCTATAAACTCGTCGATGTTTGGGTTTATGATCTCTTTAAAAAGCTGCTCCTCAAGCTCGCCGTATAGCTCACGCTTGCCCTCGCGCGCTATAAATTCGCTCATTAGCGCAAACACGAAGCCCACGTTATCTTCGTTTTCTTTAAATTTAGCCTCGTCGCGCCTAATGTCTGTGGGGGCTAAAATTTTACGCACTTTTGCGCAGGCGTGCCCGACCTCGTAGCCCTCGTCGTAGTAGGACAGCGAGTTTCTAAGCGGACTTGGCAGAGCGTGGAAAATTTCATCGAATTCATCCGCTAAATTTTGCGAATTTTTCTCGTCGAATTTTGCCTGTATGCGCATTATCGCGGCGGCCGATTCCTCGTTTAGAGCGTGCGCCGAGGCAAGGCCTAGCATCGCGTTTACGCCGCTAAATCTATCGGCTTCTTGGCTAAAAACGAAAAAACGCGAAAATAGCGAGTAGTAAAGCCCACGTCCCGCCGCAAATTCGCCCTTGCTAGTCATCGCCTTCCTTTATCATTTTTGTCTATTTTTTGAGATTTTTCTCGATTGTGAAACTATACTACTTTTTGGCTTATTTCTTATACTTAAAAAAAAATAAATCAAAAAAATTAATATATGCTTAAATATGCCTTAGTTGCATATTGCTTACGGCGAATTTTAGGAGGTAAAATAAATATGAAATTTCAGCATATATATTGCATTTACGCTTCATTTTGATATTTACTTTTAACTAGGCTATTTTAACGGGCGTTAAACGAGCCTAAATTTAAAATCAGGAGCGAAATTTGCAAAATTTCGGGGCTCACTCAAGCCCCAAAAACGCTCCTTCGTCAAATTTAAAATAAATATTTTCGCCGACTCTAAAATTTTGCGAATTCGCCGCCAGCGTTTTAATCAAAAAGTCGCCGACTTTGATTTTCACCAAAAGCTCTTTGCCAAGATAGAGCGAAACCGAGTGCAAGATGCCGCCTAAGTAGCCTTCTATCGGCGTTTTGCTTAGCGTTATTTTACTTGGATTTACGGCGATTTTTACGGCATTACGTAAATTTTGCGGCAAATTTACGTTCGCGTTTTCGTCAAATTTTAAAACCCCGCCATGCGCGTCAAAAATATTTTTGTACTCAAATTCGCACACGCGGCCCTTGTGTAAAAAGACGTTTTCTTCGGTGACCGCGCTTAGCCATTTGTCGTCGTGGCTAGCGATCACAAAGCCGCAGCCGTATCTTTGCCGCATATAAAGCACCGCCTTGCCGAAAAGCTTTGAGGTGCCCACGTCCACGCTATTTGTCGGCTCGTCTAGTAGATAAAGCCGCGATCTAAGCGCCAAATTTAACGCAAAGCTAACGCGCTGCGTCTGTCCCGAGCTAAGCTCAAAGTGGCGCTTGTTCAAAAAGCTCTCGTTAAGCCCGACCAAATTTAACGCCTCGCTCGCCCTTTCGTTAAATTCCGCTAGCACTCCGCGGCTTTTTAAAACGGCTCTAAAATTTTCCCTCACGGAGCGTTTTAAAAGTGCCGGTTCGGGCAACAAAATGCTAACGTCGCGCAGTAAATTTAGACTCGGCGCGCTGCTCCCCCACAGCCGCACTTCGCCGCTAGTGGGCTTTTGTAAAAACGACATTACTCGCATCAGCGTGCTTTTGCCGCTGCCGTTGCTGCCCGTTAGCGCGGTGATTTTACTAACGTCGATATCAAGGTGCGGGATGTTTAAAATCTCGCTCGCGCCGTAGTTTAGGCGTAAATTTCTAACGTTTATCACTTTGCGCCTTTCTCGTTAAATTTACAAAAGAGCTCAAATTTGACGCGCCTAGCCTGCTTTTTGCGAGCGTAAATTTTCTAAATTTATCAAATTTCATTTATCCAGCCTTTTTAGCGCGTGTATCGCCAAATTTACGGCAAACGCGATAAAGATGAGCACCAAAGCTAGCGCGATACCCATCGCAAACTCGCCCTTGTTCGTCTCCAGCGACACCGCAGTCGTGATCGTGCGGGTAAAATACTTGATGTTGCCACCTATCATCATCGCAATGCCCACTTCAGCCACGATTCTGCCGTAGGCTGTGGCGATAACTACCATGAGAGCGTAGCGCAACTCATAAAGCACGCAAAAAACTAGCTTTGCTGGCGCAAGGCGTAAATTTAGGATAGTTAGATAGTGCTTTGTCTCCATATTTTCAACCACGCTTGCAGTAAGCGAGATGATGATAGGAAGGGCTAGCACAAACTGACCCAGCATGACCGCTTTTAGCGTAAAGAGTAAATTTAGGCTGCCAAGCGGGCCATTTCTCGTGATAAATGCATATAAAATAAGACCGATCGCAACCGTTGGCATGGCAAGAGCTGTGTCACTTAGAAGGCGTAAAATTTTGCGGCCCTTAAAGTCATAAAATCCAAGCGAAAAACCAAGTGGAAAGCCTATAAGAACGGCAAAAAGTATCGACACACTTGATGTGTAAAGGGTAGCCTTGATGGCTGAATATGTTTCAAGATTGCCGTTTAAAAGTAGATTAAAGGCTTCTGCAAAGCCGTGAAGTAAAAAATCCAATTATTCTTTCCTAGCATATTTCTTAAGATTATTTTAAATGTGCTATAATATCACAATTTTTTTAAAGGAGAAAAATGAAAAAGATTATTTTAGGCTCACTAGTAGCCGCAGTTTTGGCGTTTGGCGCTGATAATGAACTGATCATGGCGACTACAACAAGTACAGATAACACTGGCTTGCTTGACGCGATCTATCCAGTTTATAAGGCAAAAACAGGCGTTGATATAAAATGGACAGCTGTTGGCACAGGCGCTGCACTAAAGCTTGGCGAAGACTGCAACGCTGACATACTTTTCGTTCACTCACCAAAAGTTGAGAAAGAATTTGTAGAAAAAGGTTTTGGCTTAAAAAGAAATGCCGTAATGTATAATGACTTCGTCGTTATCGCTGATAAATCAATCGCTGATAAATTTAAAGGTAAAGATATAAAAGAGAGCTTTGAGCTTATCAAAAAAGATGGTATCAAATTCTTCTCACGTGGCGATAAATCAGGCACAGACAATAAAGAAAAAGGCATCTGGAAAAAGATCGCTGGTGAAGTCCCTGAAAAAGACGGCTGGTATATGCAAACAGGCCAAGGTATGCTAGCTACGATAAATGCTGCTGCTGAGCAAAAAGGCGTTACATTTACTGATCGTGGTACTTACATTAAATATGAAGCAAACCAAAAAGGTCATCCTGAGATGGTTATCATCAACGAGGGCGACAACGATCTTAAAAACTTCTACTCTCTAATCGCAGTAAATCCAAAACACTGCCCTAAAACTGACATCGAAAATGCAGAGAAATTCATAAAATGGGCTACAAGCGAAGAGGGTCAGAAATTTATAGGTGACTTTAAGCTGCTAGATAAGCCGCTTTTCACGCCTGACGCAAACAGTCGCAAAAACTAATTTTATTTACGCGCAAATTTGAGTCGAATTTATGGCTTAAATTTGCGTGATTCGGGCGCGCTTTGCGCCCTTTTTATAAATCAAAATTTATTTTGCCTCTTCTTCAAATTTAAACTCTCCGACGTTATTTTTAAACGTCTCAAAACATTTATTACTAACAACTTCGTCTTTAGTGTATGCTTGATATAATTTTAGTAATTCTAAAGTCGCTATTATTAATATACCTTCACTTTTTGCATAGCTTATTTGATTGGCATGTATCGGCTCCCTTTTGCCAGGCTCTATGTCGCGTTGAGGGTTAACTATTAGCAGGCCTTTTACATTGCCAGGAGACTTGGTATCGTCTTCGGCTATTAAATCAGTTACGTGTTTCTTGCACTGTGCTATATTGCTATTTTTGACGTTTGTATTTATTCCCTTTATCTCTACCATAAAGTTAACATCTTCAAATTCGAATCTAAAATCTTCTTTTTTCACATCTGTAAAATGACTGTCTGTTAGTTTGAAAATATCTACTAAAATTTCCTTCACTACACCAACTAGCTCATCTCCTGTTGAATATAGGATTGATTTAAATCTATTATTTTTATCAATTTGCCCGTCTATATTTTTAATTTGCCGATACATATCCAATAATTCACTACGCTTATTTTTTAACGCAGCATCATCAAAGTATTCCAAACTGTTAAACCAATCAGGAATATCGGATTTTTTAAATCTAGAAAGAATAAATGATATTAAAATTCCTAAATCGTTGGCTGTATTTTTTATGAGAAGGGTAGTAGAATATAGTCTTTCATTATATTTTATTATTGTGCTTTTACCACCATTAGACCGCTTGATAGTTTCGTAATCTACATCGTCAAATACAAAATCCGAATAAAAATCCTGTTCGTCTATGGTTGTTGTACTTATTTCATATCTTAGCCGCGCATAAGACAAGGTTAATTCGCATAGTTCATAATTAATTTGCTTGATAATATCTTTAATTAAAATAGTTTGAGCAGTTAAGCCTCCAGAACGAAGCAATGATACTTTTGTGTTCGCAGGCATTAATATGATAGACATGCTTTTTTAGAGTTCTCCATAATTTCTTTTAATGTTTTAATACAATATATGGCCCTGTTGCATTTTTGGTCTTCAAGACTGAAACTCCATAAGTTAGGACTATTTAAATCTATAACATTTATATCAAATTCATCAAAACTCTTAGGACGTTCAAAAGTGCTAATAGTACAAGATATGTGCGGATCATTTATTTTAAATATTGTGGAGTAAGATATTATTTGAATTTTCATTTATTATATTTCCTTAAACTTATTTACTTCCGTTTAACCACTATTGTAAAGCTAAATTTTCCCGCCGAACATCTCATACATCGCCTTTTCCTCGCCCCAAAGCTCGCGGTGCTTTTTGATACAGGATTTTATCGCGCCAACTAGATATAGCACGTCTTGCTCGGTGTGCGTGTAGTGCAGGCTCACGCGCACGAATCCCGGTTTGCTTTCTGGCATGCGCCCCTCTTTGATACCTAGCAGATCGTGAGCGTAGGGCCCAGCGCACATCACGCCCGCACGCGTCTGGATACTAAAGTCGTTGCTAAGGCTCGCGGCGAAATCATAAGCCGATACGCCGCGAATGTTAAACGAAAAAATCGGCAGCCGCGGCGCGCCCTTTGGAGCGTAGTTTATGATCTCATCAATGCCCGCTAGCTCGCTCTCAAAAAGCAGCGCAAGCTCGTCCTCGGCGCTTTTTATCCTCTCAAAGCCGACCTCGTTTCGCAGCGCGTAGGCCAAATTTGCCCGCATAAGCCCGATGATAGGCGGCGTACCGCCCTCCTCTAGCTGCTCGGGGTTTTTCAAAAATACGTGTCCTTCGCGGCTGGCGTAGGCGACCGTCCCGCCCGCGGCAAATGTCGGCACGTCGCCGTTAAGCAGCTCCTTTTTGATCGCCAAAAGCCCGCAGCTAGCAGGTCCGCCGAGCAATTTATGCGGAGAGAGGAAAATTGCGTCAAAGTAGTCGCAATCTAAATTTGCGTGCGAGCTTAGAGCCGCACAGTCAAAGGCCACGATACCGCCCGCGGCTCTGATTAGTTCGCTGATCTTTTTGTAGTCGCTAACGACGCCCGTGACGTTTGAGGCGGCGCTAAACGAGCCGATGATGCGGCGTCCAGCGTTTAGCTTCAGCATGCGCTCAAGCGCAATCAGATCGATCTCACCAGAGTCGCTAAGAGGCACGCGCAGGTAGTCGCAAAGCCCCTCGCGAAAGCTAAGCTCGTTTGAATGGTGTTCGTATGGCGAAACGAGCACGAGCGGAAGCTGCGCGGCGCGTAAATTCGCCTCGCCGATCGCGCTTCTGGTCGCAGGCGGCAAGTAGATGCCAAGCAGCTCCTGAAATTTCTTGATCGCGGCCGTCGCGCCCTGTCCGCAGGCGATGAGATAAAACCGCTCGTCAAGGCCCAGCAGCTTTTTCAGGCTCTCTCGCGCGCCCTCGTAGCGCCTCTGCGTGATGATCGCGCTCGAGCTACTATCGGAGTGGGTGTTGGCATAGGTTTTTAAAACGTCCGCTATCTCGCGCTCTACGGGCTCGTAAGCAAGCCCCGAAGCCGCGAAATCAAAATAGTGCACGCCTTGTTTTAGTATGATATTTTTTCTTATTTCGTCTAAATTTGCCATTTTTACTCTTTAAATTTGATGCGGTAATTATAGTAAATTTTCGCAAATTTGGGACTTTTGCGTTGGAAATGATTTAGTAAATTTGGAGATTAAATTTGAGCAAGTCAAATTTAACCGCAAAGCGGCAAATTTAACTTGATAAAGCACAGAAGCGCGAGCCGCAGCGGCTCACGACCATTTTATTATTTGTTTATAAAATTTTTCTCTAGCCACTCGATAGCTTTTGCTTCGCTCTCGAAGCGTCCGCTTTTAGCGACTTGATTTTGCCCCTCGTAAAAGCGGATCCTGATACCATCTTGGACGCTATCTACCTTTATTCTAGTGATCTTGTCTTTGTTTAGATAGACCCTATCGTTTAGTTTTACGTACATTTTTTCTCCCTTAAATTTGATGTGGTTTTATTTATTTTTATCGTTTGCGTCGTCTTTGGTTGCGTCTTTTTTCTCGCCGTCTTTTTTCAAAAATAGCTCCTTAAAGCGCTTATCCGCAAAATCCTCGATGTCGTTTTGTAGCTGCCTGTAGGCGTTTATGAGCTCGTGTGCGCGCTCATTTAGCGTAGTGCCGGCGTTCTCGCCGCCGCCTTGTTTGGTAGTGAAGAGCTCCTCTTTTAGATTTTTTTGCAAAATTTGCAGATGATTCCAGCATTTTTTATAGTTCATGCCTAGGATTTCGGCGGCCTTTGAGATCGAGCCGACCTCGGCGATGACGTCTAGGACTTCGGTTTTACCCTTGCCAAAGATAAGCTCGCCCTCGTCGTTTTCTATCCAAGTTTTGGTTTTTACTCTCATCTTTTTTCCTTTCTTCTCCTTAAAACATCCCAGTTGGCAGTATTTTACGTCGATTTTATAGTCTTTTAACGTTGATCGGATCGTCTTTAGCCCCACGCCCGCAGCCGCGTCCCTAGCGTCTTTGCACAGGATTCTGCCCTTTTCATCGGTCATCTGCTTTAGCTGCGTCATCACGGTGTATTTGCCGCGTCCGTTTTCTAGCCCGCCAAATTGTCCCAGCTCGCAGTTGTCGATCTTTACGCCCATTTTTTCAGCCTCGTCGCTAACCTCGCCGATCTCTACGCCTAGCTTTGCGGCGATCCTAAACGCCGCGCCGCAGTCTAGCCTGCCCTTTGGATTTAACAGTTTTGTTATCAGTTCGCGGATTTGCTCACTCATAGATTCTCTCTGCGCCGCTATACACGTTTATGTTTTCGCCGCGAGCAAAGCCGCACAGCGTTAGGTTAAATTTACGCGCTATCACGACGCCAAGACTAGTCGGAGCCGTACGCGAGACGAGCACTGGGATGCCGTGCATGACGGCTTTTGCGACCATTTCGGAGCTGAGCCTGCCGCTCACCATCAAAAACGAATTTTGCAGCTGCGCGCCGGCTAGTATAGCTTTGCCGACGGCTTTGTCTATGGTGTTATGCTGAGCGATATCCTCGCCGATGTAAAACTGCTCTCCGTTCACGAAAAGCTTAGCCGTATGCACGCAGCCCGTCATCTCGTAAAGCTCGCACTGCGTGTAAAACTGCCCCATCTGGCGCAAAATTTCGTCTTTGTTAAATTTGACGTCGGTCTTTACGGAGCGCGCCGCCATAGCCCCCGGGTCGATATTTGCCGTCGAGCTGCGTCCGCAGCCGCTGATTATCACCTTTTCCTCGTCAAACTGCTCGAGGCGCTTTTCGTTGATTTTAGCCTTTACCCGCACGCTTAAAGCGTCGCTTGAAAGCTCTATGCTCTCGATATCCTCAGGGCTTGCGATCAAATTTTCGCTGATGAGATAGCCAGCAGCTAGAGCCTCCTGATCGGTCGGAGTCGCCATGAGCGCGCCGAAACGCTTGCCGTTTATGTAGATCTCAAGCTTGATCTCGCGCACCAAAATATCATCAACGACGCTTTTTTGCGCGCCTTTAAATTTGGTGATTTGGGTCGTAAAAATAGGTTGCATGATTTTCCTTAATTTTTGCGAAATGATAGCTTGAAAATCTAAATTTAAGATTTGATTGTAGTGAAATCTTGCTTAAATCAAGCAAAAACTTAAACGTATTTTAGCGCGTTTTTATCGGTATCTGATGATGATTTGTATATGCGAATTTAGCATATATCTTAAGATATTTTTGACCACGATTTTATCATTATCTATTATTTGCATAAGAAATGAAGGAATAATAAAAAATAGCATAAGGCTAGAACGAGATCGCACATAACTTGCCGCATATGTAGGTTAAATCTTGAAAAATCATAAATATAATTTGCGGCCTGACGTAAGACCGAGAAGGAAATTTATATTATAGAGTCGAGTCAAAAAACTAATTTTGTCAAGCCGTATTTTACTGTTATATGGCCCGTGCATGACTCAAACACGCCGACCGTATATAAAAAGCCCTTAATTATATTCATTAAGGGCTTTTTATATGAAAACTTAGACATTTTGCCGATGAAAAATCATTTTCGAGCGATAAGGTTTCGTCTAAGTTTTTATATTTTTCTTTTGCCTAGACAAAGAAAAATATCGGCCGTCTGCCAAGACCTTACAGCAAACTCATTTGAGTTTGCTAAGTAAGTACTAACATATTGTCTTATGTAAGGGTTGTTTATTCTTGATGTTTTGATAAATGATATTAAGTTCTAAGACTATACGATGGAATTAGAAGCGATTATTTTTTATTAAGTTAAAGTAAATTTTGGTTTATAGGGAAATTTACTTTTGTTTTTTTATTTGGTATTTTAGCGCAAATTTTAAAAAATTGAGATTTTGTTGGTTTTTATATAGCATAAATAAAGATTAAAGTAGAGATTGTTTTTTGAGCAAGAAATAAAAATCAAAAAGAAGAGTATTTTTGTGTGGGATTAAGATTATTTAATAAAACAAGCATCGTTATAATATAGCCGTATTTATTTTTGTAGACGTATTAAAAATCTCGATTTTATCGTGTTAAAAATATATTTATACCATAACGATCTTATTTTTTCCAAATTACTAACAGTCGTATTTGCAAAAAAGCCCCGATTTGATAATCAACAAAGCTTAATATTTTCTTCTGTATTGACTTGAGTATTTGCTAGATAATTAATCTCACTCAAACTATCGCCACTCTTTTACCGCAAGCTTTTATGTAGTTAAAGAATGTTTTATACTTGATATTATACGCTCCGCTTTCTATCCTAGCTACGGCTGATTGGGTTATGCCCATCCTTTTAGCTAGCTCGCTTTGAGTTAGCCCGGCTTCGCTTCTGGCGTCTATTAAAGCTTCTATGGCTTTATATTCGTCCTCTAACGCATCGTATTGCGCTTTAAATTCCGGATTTTTTAGCTCTTCTTTTAAAACTTCTCTAAAATTAACGGTTCCCATCTTTAAACTCCCTTAATCTTTGTTCCGCCAAATTTAGTATGCTTTTTTGCGTTTTTTGCGTTTTTTTGACAAAAGTTAGCAGGATTATTATTCTTTTGCCGATTTCATAACAATATATGCTTTTAGCTATACCTTCATCCGACTTTATACGTATCTCAAATAGTCCGTCATTTAGGCTTTTGGTGTACGGCTCCCCTAAGGTATTACCCCTAGCCTCTAAGAGCTCGAACATTTTATAACCTCTTTGCCTGAGACCGGCTTGTGTATTCTAAGTATCCTATTATTTCACAGCCACAAGGAAGCAATCTTAACTTGATAGAACTATCCAAAGAATATAAGGCACTTTTACGTGATAAAAATGGAGCAAAAAAATGACCCCAGATACTTCAGAAAATAAGATCCAGCAAAACAGCATAAATTTACTTCAAAGCTCGGGCTATAAATTTATAAGCAGGGAGGAAAATTTAAGGCTTCGTGGCGGTAAATCAAGCGAGGTTTTGTTTAGGGAAATTTTGATCAAAAAGCTTGGCGAGATAAATGGCTACGAGTATAAGGGCAAGCGATATAAATTTAGCCAAAGTAACATTTTAAAGGCGGTCGATGAGCTAGCTGGGGTATCTTTAAACGAAGGGCTAATGGTCGCAAACGAAAGGATCACAAATTTACTCTTGCTTGGAACCAGTTTAGAAGAAAATTTAGAAGATGGGACGAGGAGGAGCTTTTCTTTTAAATTTATAGACTTTGAAAATTTACAAAACAATGATTTTTATGCAACGGAAGAATTTGAAGTAAGCAGAGTAAGCCAGAGCGATGTGCAAAAGCACAGAAGGCCTGATATTGTGCTTTTTATAAACGGTATACCAATAGTCGTGATCGAGCTTAAAAAATCAAGCGTAAGCTTTGAAAACGGCATAAAACAGCTTGAAAAAGAGCAGGGCAAAGATGAGATAGCGCATCTTTTTAAATACATCCAGCTAACCATCGCAGCAAATGGAAGCGGGGCAAGATACGGCACTACTGGAACGCCGTTTAAATTTTATAGCGTGTGGAAAGAGCAGAACGAAGCAAAAGCAAAAGAGAGCCTAAAGAGCGTGATAAATAGTAGAGAGGTGAGTGCGCTTGATATGACGCTCTTTGCGCTACTATCTAAAGATAGACTGCTAAGGCTAGTTAGGCACTATATAGTGTTTGATAAGAAAATGAAAAAGGTTTGCCGCTATCAGCAGTTTTTCGCTATCGAGGAGACACTAAAGAGGGTATCGGCGAAAAAAGACGGAGCAAGAGTGGGCGGACTCATCTGGCACACGCAAGGAAGTGGCAAGTCGCTCACGATGGTGATGCTAACAAAGCTTTTAAAGCAAATTTACATAAACTCAAAGATCATCGTAGTAACTGACAGGATAGATCTAGATGGGCAGATACACGAGACCTTTGAAAACACGGACGTAAAAGCAGGGCGAGCAAGTAGCGGAAGCGATCTGGTAGAAAAGCTTCAAAGCGGCATTAGCGTGATAACTACGCTCGTGCATAAATTTGAAAAGGTAAAAAACCAAAAGGTAGCGGTAAGAGACGGCGATATATTTGTGCTAGTAGATGAGAGCCACCGCACGCAAGGCGGCGATCTGCATAAGGCTATGAAAAAGGCGTTGCCTCTTGCTTGTTATATAGGATTTACTGGCACGCCACTTTTAAAACGCGAGAAAAACAGCTTTGCCAAATTTGGCGGAGAAATACATAGATACACGATAGATGATGCGGTAAAAGACGGAGCCGTGTTGCCGCTACTTTACGAGGGGCGATACGTCGGTCAAGAGGTGCTAGACTCTGATGGGCTAACTAGGAAATTTGATCTCATATCAAAAGAGTTAAGCGATGAGGCTAAAAGAGACTTGCAACAAAAGTGGGCGAGGTTTGAGCGTGTGGCTTCGAGTGAGCAAAGGCTAGAGCTCATAGCGGTTGATATAAATGAGCATTTTAAAAAGAGTTTAAAGATGGCAAAAGGCGGCTTTAAAGCGATGTTAGCTACGCAAAGAAAATACGACGCCATAAAATATCATCAAATTTTTGAAGAATTTGCAGAGTTGCGGAGTGCCTACGTGATATCAAGCAACGAGCACGAGGAGCTTGAGGGCGGGCACAAAGAGTACGTCGCAAAGGCGTGGCAAGAGACTATAAAAGAGTACGGCAGCGAAGAGGCGTATCTAAAGTACGTAAAAGACGAATTTGTTAACGGCGACGAAATAGATTTGCTTATCGTCGTGGATAAGCTTTTGACGGGATTTGACGCGCCAAGAGCAAGCACGCTTTATATAGATAAGCAGCTAAAAGAGCATAATCTGCTTCAAGCAATAGCTAGAGTAAATAGGCTTTATGACGGAAAAGATTATGGCTACATTATTGATTATAGAGGGCTTTTAGGCGAGCTTGATGAGGCGCTTACTAGCTATGCGTCGCTAAGTGGCTTTGACCCGGAGGATCTAACTGGGGCCGTGATAGACGTAAGAAGTGAGATCGTAAAGGCTAAGACCTACTATACTCATTTAGACGGGCTTTTTAGCGATGTCAAATTTAAAGACGACTTGGAGAGTTATGTGGCAGTTTTAGAGGATGTGCAAAAAAGAGACGACTTTAAAGAGTGGCTGTCGCAGTTTGCTAGAGCTTTTAAACTAGCGCTTTCGAGTGAGAAAATTTGCGATATCTTAAGCGAAGAGGAGATAAAAGCTTATAAGCAAAGGGTTAAATTTTATAACGAGCTAAGAAAGGCGGTGCAGCTAAGGTATCATGAGGCTTGCGACTTTGGCAAATACGAAGCACAGATGCAAAAGTTGCTTGATACTTATGTGAGCGCAAAAGAGGTCAATGAGCTTACAAAACTCGTGAATATCTTTGAGACGGAATTTGATGATGAGGTGCAAAGAGTCGAAGGTAAAAATGCAAAAGCCGATACGATAATCAGCGCCGTAAGTGCGGTGGTAAAAGAAAAAATGGAGTCAAATCCAGCGTTTTATAAATCAATAGCCAAACAGATACAAGACGTCATCGACGAGTATAAGGCTAAAAGACTTAGCGAAGAAGAAAAACTTGCCAAAGCAAAACAGCTAAAAGATCTGATAACAGGAGCTTTAAAACCAAACGAAGATAGATATCCAAAAGAGTTTAACGGCAAGGAAATTTTGTTTGCCATTTATGATAATTTGCTTGACATTTTAGGCAATGTGGAGCTTGCAGATATAGAGACGGTCGCTAAAAATTTGAGTATGAAATTTTATGAAATTTACGAGCAGGCCTCAAAGAAACCAGAATGGCACAAAAATATGGACGTGGAAAACGAGATAACAAGCGCGATGGAAGACGCTCTTTGGGATGTCGAGGACGAATACGGCGTATCTATCGATGATAAAGAGAAAATTTATCAAACTATCCGTGGTATAGGGATAAGCTTTTATGCAAAGTGACGTAAAAATCATCAAAAAAGATGTAAAAAATATCACTTTAAAAGTTAGGCCAAACGGCGAAGCGATACTAACTGCGCCAAATTCGGCAAACGATGAGCATATAAAATTTATCATGCAAAAAAGAGCCCAGTGGATATCGCAAAAACGGGCGTTTTTTGCTTCGTTTAAGACGCCGCAAAAAGAGTATGTAAGCGGCGAAGATTTTAGCTATCTTGGACGAAGCTACCGGCTAAAAGTGGTGCAATCTAAGGAGGAGCGCGTAAAGATACAAAGAGGTTATCTGGAGCTATTTGTAAAAGATAAAAGCGACCTAAAGCGAAAAGAAAATTTGATTTATGGGTGGTACTATGAAAAGGCGACGTTATATTTTTTTAACATCTTGCAAGAGTTTAACAAGATAGTAAAGCAAGATATCAAAAGCGTAAAAATAAGACAGATGAAAACAAGATGGGGGAGCTGCAATCCGTATAAATCATATATAAATTTAAACATAGAGCTTATAAAAAAACCAAAAGCATGTATCGAATATGTTGTATTTCACGAGCTTGCTCACCTGCTCTATCCAAATCACTCAAAGAAATTTTATGACTATCTAACGCTTTATATGCCTGACTGGCAAAAACGCAAGGAAATTTTAGAAAGAGTTTAGAAAATTTGGCTTAAATTTTGGACTATTAAACATTTTTGTATTTTAAAAATATTTTAAAACCTAAGGAAAAGTGATAAAAAATTTTTAATTTTTTAGTGTTGATAAAGTAGGTGGTGGGTTCACCAGGACTCGAACCTGGGACCATCCGGTTATGAGCCGGATGCTCTAACCAACTGAGCTATGAACCCACAGTTGAAAGAAAATCGTATTATACAAGAAAAAGCTTATCTAAATATAAAAAATAGCCTTTTTTACGTGGAGTATAAAACGAACAAATTTAAAAAGAAAAGCCCTAAAATAGGGCTTATAAATTATTTATAATTTTTTATTGCAGCGTCTAAAATCTCTTTTGCAGCATTTGCGTCTTGAAATTCTTTGACTTTAACCCATTTGTTTGGCTCAAGAATTTTATAAGTTTCAAAGAAATTTTTAATTTTATTTAGCGTTGCAACTGGTAAATCTTCGTAGCTTTTTATCGCTTCATATCTTGGATCGATCTTTGTAACTGGCACAGCCAAAAGCTTCTCGTCCATACCTGCTTCATCTTCCATCACCAAAACGCCTATTAAGCGGCAAGGGATGACGCTGCCAGCTTGGAGTGGATACTCATTTAGAACCAAAATATCAGCTGGATCACCATCAGCTGCAAGTGTATTTGGCACAAAGCCATAGTTTGCTGGGTAGAACATCGCTGAGTAAAGCACGCGATCAACCACGACTGCGCCGCTATCTTTATCGATCTCGTATTTGATATTTGAGCCATAAGGTATTTCGATTACGGCATTGATTTTGTCTGGGTTTGAGCCAGCTTTGATTTTTGAAACGTCCATATATTCGTCCTTTATGTTAGAAATTTTCGTGATTTTAGTATTTTTTGCATTAAATGCGTGTAAATTTTAACTACCTTATGATTACGCTATCTACGTCGATCTCTGTTTTCGTAAGGTCTTTGTCTATCTCGCCTCTTATTCGTAAAGGTGTATCTTCATTGACTGTTATGTTGCCCCATTTGTTATTGTCGATTTCAACGACAATGACATCACCATTTTTATCAATAAATTCATATTTGTCTGATTTTAGATGTGATTTTATTTTACCCTCTAGCACAACTTTGGTGTCGTCGTTTAGTTTTAAGGCATCTTTTACGCTTATAACATTTTTGCTTGGGTGTTTTGAGACAAAACCTCCAGCCATTGCAATGCTAGCAGATATTGCAGCGATTATAATTTTTTTCATTTTTATCCTTTAAAATTGGTTGTGAAATTTTAAGGGATAGTATATTTTTGATATTAATAAAAGGTAAGTTTTTACATAAAATCTTTTGTAACAATTTTATAGATATTTTTAGCGGTAATCGGTAGCGCTCTATCTGCGCTACCACCAAGAAAGCCATATCTAATCTCGACAGTAACGTTAAATTTGGCTACCTCTTTGCCACTTTGGTCGACTAAATTTATGACTGCGAGAGTTTCAGATTTACCTGCACCACCTATGCCTAGGGTTAAGTGTCTAAGAATCCTAACTCCATTTTTTGTTCTTTGTATATCACATTTTATGATTAGGTCGTCACCGTATTGGTTTTTCTTTTTTAAAAATGTATTTATGTGTCCTTCTAACTTTTTATCAAGTTCAGTTTCGCCACAAACCGCTTTAGCACTGCTGTACTTATATGTAGTATCCTTTTCAACCATCTCTATGTACTTTTTGGCACATCCTGTCAAAGTAAAAATGGCTATGATCGCAAATAGTATTATAAATTTAAATTTATGCATAATTTCATCTTTGTTTAGGCCTGTTAAAAATAAGTTTAGAATTGTAAGGAAGTTACATTTAAAATAAAATTAAAAATAAGTATATTTGAATGATATTTCTTTGGGACCTTGCACATTTTGATGCAAGGTCTGTGAGTTTATAAAAGTTTAGCTAGTAAATTTTTGATATCAGCTACGATTTCGTCGATGCCACGCTCACCATTTACCACGTGAAGTAGCTCTTTTTCGCTGTAAAATTTGCGGATAGGTTTTATCGGATCAAGATAGACTTTCATGCGGTTATTAAAGACTTCGTTGTTGTCGTCAGCGCCTCTTGCACGGCCAAGCACTCTAGCTCTTGCCACATCTTCGCTAACATCCACTTCGATGACGCCTTTTAGAGAAATTTTATCTTGCTCGCTTAAGACTTTGTCAAGCTCAGTCATTTGCTCAACGCTTCTTGGATAGCCGTCGATTATGATGTTTGATTTATTCGAGCTTTTGATAGCTGAGACGATCGCATTTACAACAACGTCAAGTGGGACCAAATTTCCTTTTGAGATAAAGCCGTCTATCAGTTTGCCAAGCTCGCTACCACTTGCGACTTCAGCTCTTAAAAGATCGCCAGTTGAAAAGTGTGCAAATTTCTCATCTTGCTGTGCGATGATCGATGCGTCTGTTGTTTTGCCGCTGCCTGGAGCGCCGATGATTAAAAATAAATTCTTCATTCTTTCCCTTTTTATATTTTTTGAGCGCCTTTGGATGAGTTTGAAAATTTCATCCTGCAGCAGACTATATGTCTAGCTTTGGGATGAAATTTTCTGCACAACATCCAAAATCATCTCAAAAATTTAAATTTTTAAAATAACTCAGATTTAGACATTCAAAAAGTCTAAATTTATTGCAATAAATTTTTAAGCCTTTTGCTCTTTTTCTCTTATCCTTAGTCCTAGCTCTCTAAGCTGCTCGTTGCTGGCGTGGCTTGGTGCCTTTGTGAGTGGGCACTGAGCGCGCTGTGTTTTAGGGAATGCTATGACGTCGCGGATCGAGCTTGCTTTATTTACAAGCATATTTAATCTGTCAAAGCCGATCGCGATACCACCATGCGGAGGCGCACCAAATGTCAAGGCATCAAGCAAGAAGCCAAATTTCTCACGCTGCTCGGCTTCATCTATGCCAAGAAGTTTAAAGACTTTTTGTTGGATGTCGTTTTTGTGAATTCTTATGCTTCCGCCGCCAAGCTCAAAGCCGTTTAGGACGACGTCGTGAGCGATAGAGAGGATATCTTCAAGATCAGGCTCGTCTATATTTTTTGGCATAGTAAATGGATGGTGCATCGCAGAGTAGCTTCCATCGTCATTTTGCTCAAACATTGGGAAGTCAAGCACCCATAAAAACTCAAGCTTGTCTTGATTGATGATACCCATTTGTTCAGCTAGGAAAATTCTAAATCTTCCCATATAATCAAGCACGATTTTTTTCTTGCCAGCGCCAAAAAATACTACGTCGCCAACTTTTAGCTCACATCTTGAGATGATCTCGTCAAGATCGCTTTGCTCGAAAAATTTGCAAAGTGGGCCTTTTAGTCCTTCTTCTTTCATTTGGAAGTAGCCAAGCCCTTGTGCGCCAAATTTACGCACAAACTCCTCAAATCTATTCATCTCGCGCTTACTAAAGATGTTGTCGCCATTTGGCACTTTTAGCGCTTTGATACGGTTTTTCTTCTTGTCTTTTGCGATAGAGCTAAAAATTTCATTGCTTGAGCGTTCAAAAATATCGATTACATCGACCATTTTGAGGTCATATCTGAGGTCTGGCTTATCTGAGCCGTAAGTCTCAGTGGCCTCTTTGTAGCTCATGCGTCTAAATGGCGTTTTGATGTCGTGTCCGCAGGCTTTAAAGATATCTTTTAGCATCGTTTCAGCCATATTTATGATATCTTCTTGCTCCACAAAGCTCATTTCGATATCTATTTGGGTAAATTCTGGCTGTCGATCAGCCCTTAAGTCCTCGTCACGGAAGCATTTTGCTATCTGAAAATACTTATCAAAGCCAGAACACATCAAAAGCTGTTTAAATAGCTGTGGACTTTGTGGGAGTGCATAAAATTGACCCGGATATACACGGCTTGGTACTAGGTAGTCTCTAGCACCTTCTGGGGTTGCACGTGTTAAAACTGGAGTTTCAAACTCGATAAAGCCCATTTTGTCTAGGCTGTTTCTAGCTGCGATCGCTGCACGAGAGCGCATTTTAAAGATATTTTGCAAGCGTTCACTTCTAAGATCTAGAAAGCGATATTTTAGCCTGATATCCTCATTTACGCTCTCATCACCTATCATAAATGGCAGCGCTTCACTTGGGTTTTCAATGATCAGCTCGCTTACTATCACTTCTATCTCACCAGTTTTGAGCTTTGGATTGGTCAGCCCTTCGCCTCTAGCTCTTACTTTTCCTTTTGCTTTTAAGACATATTCATCTCTTACTTTTGCAGCAATATCGTGTGCTTCTTTGCTGTCAGCTGGGTCACAAACTAACTGAATAAGCCCACTAACATCTCTTAAGTCGATGAAAATGACGCCTCCATGATCTCTATATGTGTTTGCCCAGCCACAAAGTATTACTTCTTTGCCGATATCAGCTTTGCTAAGATCGGTGCAATAATGACTTCGCATAAAATGCTCCTTTGCAATGTTTTTTAGGCAATTATAATCGCTTTTTTCTTTTGAAAAGCTTTGTTAAAATAAAATATGTTACAATCATTTACATGAAAAATGAACAAAAATTTAATACTTTTTGCACAAAAAAAGTAGGACTTATCGCGAAAGATTATCCATTGTTTAGGCAAGATTTAGAAAAATTAGAAAAAATTTTAAAAAAGTATAACGCAGAAATTTTATTTGAGAAAAGTTGTGCCAAGCGTATAGAAAAAAATGGTTTTGAGCTTATAAAATTGGCAAAAGAGTGCGAATTTTTAATCACGCTTGGCGGTGATGGCACTATAATCTCAACTTGTAGAAAACTAGCTCATATCTCGCCGCTTGTTCTTGGCATACACGCTGGTAGGCTCGGATTTTTAACGGACATCACGATTGGCGAGAGTGAGAAATTTTTTAAAGACTTTTTTGATGATAAATTTGAGGTGGAAACGCCTTTTATGCTTGATGTGACGCTTCACAAAAATGATGGCAAAACTGAGCAAAAGATAGCATTTAACGACGCAGTCATCGTTAGTAAAAATGGTGGCTCAATGACGCATATTGAGGCATTTTTAAATGAAAAATATTTTAACTCGTATTACGGTGATGGTGTCATAGCAGCCACTCCAGCAGGCACTACGGCTTACAATATGAGTGCAAATGGCCCAATTATCTATCCTTTAAGCGAGGTCTTTGCACTAACTCCCATTTGTTCGCACTCGCTCACGCAGCGTCCAGTCGTGCTTACCAAAAATCACACGGTTAAATTTAAGACAAAAAGCGATGCTATTTTGGTAATAGACGGTCAAGATAGGTTTGATATGAGTAAAATTTCAGCCGTCAGCATGAGCCTCAGCGATAAAAAAGCTAGGCTGATACGCCATATCGGTAGAGATTATTTTCAAATTTTAAAAGAGAAACTTCACTGGGGTTATAATGATTGATCGAATTTTGATTAAAGATTATCTAAATTTTAAAAATGTTGAGCTAAATTTCAAAGAGGGTCTTAGTGTATTTACGGGCGTTAGCGGCGCTGGCAAGTCTGTACTAATGAGTGCGATCATGGCTGTTTTTGGCCTAAAAGATAGCGAGGCAAGGCTCATTGAAGCTGACGTGGAGCATAAATTTGAGCTTGATGAGTTTGGCATAGAAAATGAAGAGGTCAATATTTTCAAGCTTTTAAAAGATAAGAGCACGAGGTATTTTATAAACCAACAAGCCATCTCAAAGAAAAATTTAGCCCAAGTGGCGCGCGAGCATATCAAATACCTCTCGGCAAAAGAGGCAAACGAGTTTGAAAATGAGAAATTTCTAAATTTGCTTGACAGGCTAGAAATTTCAAAAAATGAGAAATTTAAAGAGACAAAGCAGGAATTTGAAGAGGCCTTTTTGGAATTTTCTAAAATTTCAAAAGAGCTAGCCACTATAAAAGAGGAAGAGAAAAAGGTCGAGGAGCTAAAGGAGCTTGCTAGCTTTGAGATCGAGAAGATAAGAAGTGTTGGGCCTAAAAAAGGTGAGTTTGAAGAGCTTATGGAGACTAAAAAGAGGCTTAGTAAAAAGGATAAGATAAATGAGGCGTGGGCTAGGGCTGAGCGGATATTTGAGCTAGAGCACAGCGTAAATGAGGCGCTAAGCATCAGTGACCTTGACAATGGCTTTTTTGAAGATGCAATGAACGAGCTAAGGGTCGCAAGAGATAGCCTAAATATGGAGGAGCTTGACGATATCGACGTAGAGAGCGTGCTTGATAGAATAGAAGCTCTTAATGCCATCATCAGAAGATACGGCAGCGAGGAAGAGGCCTTAGAAACGCTTGATAAAAAGGAAAAAGAGCTTGCTAGATATGAAAATTTAAGCTTTGAAAAGAGCGAGCTAGAGAAGAAATTTGAAATTTTAAGCAAAAAGGCAAATGAGCTAGCCAGCACTTTAAGCTGGGCAAGGAGCGTAAATTTAAAAGAGCTTGAGAGTATGATAAATTCATATTTAAAAGAGCTTTATATGCCAGATATCACGCTAAGGATTGAGGGCAAAAAGCTTGATATTTTAGGTGTTGATGAGGTTTGTCTAAATTTAAATGAGACCTCGCTTAAAAATTTAAGCTCAGGCGAGCTAAACCGCCTAAGGCTGGCCTTCATAGCTGCCTCTAGCGAGATCACAAAAACTGGTGGTGATGTCATTATTTTAGATGAAATAGATGCAAATTTAAGTGGAAAAGAGGCGATGAGTATCGCAAATGTTTTGCTTAAGCTTGCAAATTTTTATCAAATTTTTGCCATTTCACATCAGCCACAGCTTAGTTCAAAGGCAAATTCACACTTTTTGGTAGAGCGTCACGGCGAGAGCTCAGTCGTAAGAGAGCTTGACAAAGAGGAGCGTGTAAATGAGCTTGCGCGCATGATAAGTGGCGAACATATAAGCGAAGAGGCGATAAATTTTGCCAAAGGGCTTTTAAAGTAGCTTAATTTAAATTATTAATTTAAGCTTTGTAAATAAATTTATTTGATAAAATCGCCACTAATTTGATAAAAATTTTTGTAGGAATAATATGGAAAGAATCCTTGTAGTTGATGATAATAAGGCGTTAGCAAAGCTGATTGTTATGCAAATGGAAAAGACCATTGATGAGATGGCAATTGATGTCGCATATAGTTTTGCCGAGGCTCAAATGCTAATTAATGAGCATGACAAAGATTATTTTATGACTATTTTGGATTTAAATTTGCCAGATGCTCCAAATGGCGAGATCGTTGATTATGCACTTTCCAAAGGGCTTTCGGCTATCGTTTTAACAGGTAGCATTGATGATGAAACAAGGCAAAATTTTATAAATAAAGATATTGTGGATTATGTTTATAAAGGAAATATGGACGATATCAACTATATCTTCCAAATGATAAATAGACTGAGCAAAAATAGACAATACAAGGTTTTGGTTGTTGAAGACTCGCTCCCTTTTAGAAATATGATAAAAAAGATATTAACTAGCCTTCAATTTAAAGTTTTAGCTGCTGCTCATGGCGAAGAGGCAATGAACTATTTTGCGGATAATCCTGATATAAATCTTATAATAACTGATTATAGAATGCCAGTAAAAGATGGCCTTGAAGTTTTAAAAGAGGTTAGAAAAGAAAAAGACAAAAATAGTCTTGGCGTAATCGTTATGACATCTCCTAGCGAAAAGACTGACGCATCAATATTTTTAAAAAATGGTGCGAGCGATTTTATAGCAAAACCATTTTCAAAAGAAGAGCTAATATGCCGTGTTAATAATACGATCGAAGCGATGGAAAATATAAACAAGATAGCAAATTTTGCAAATCGCGACTTCTTAACAGGAGTTTATAATAGAAGATTTTTTTATTCTGACGTAGAAGAGTATGTTCAAGTAGCTGAAGAGACTAATGAGCCTTACGCTTTTGCAATGATTGATGTTGATTATTTCAAAAAGATAAATGATAAATATGGCCATGATGGCGGAGATAAGGTACTAAAATCAATCGCAAAAATTTTAAATGACAATACAAAAGGAAGTGATATTGTTGCTAGATTTGGCGGCGAAGAATTTTGCGTTGTCCTTAAAAAAATAAACAAAGAAGAAGCTGTTAAATTTTTTGTAAATTTACGAGCCAAAGTGGCTGAAAATGAAGTAACTATAAAAAAGGAAAAAGTAAAAGTTACTATATCAATAGGTGTATCTTTTGGCAATGGTCATTGCGAGATAGACGATATGCTTGAGGCTTGCGATTCAGCACTTTATACCGCAAAAGAAAATGGTAGAAACAGAGTAGAGATAGCTTTATGATTATAGATACGCATTGTCATTTAGATAGTAAAATTTACGATCCTGACCTTGATAAAATTTTAGAAGAAGCTAGAAATTTAGGGCTAAAAGGCTTTATTATCCCGGGAGCTGATATCAATGATTTACCAAAAGCGGCTAAAATAGCGCATGAAAATTCTGACGTTTTCTTTGCCGCTGGAGTTCATCCATATGATAAAGAGAGTTTTAGCATTGAAATTTTAAGAAATTTTGCTAAAGATGAAAAGTGTGTGGCAATAGGTGAATGTGGTCTGGACTACTTTCGCTTACCAAAAGATGAAAATGAAAAGATAAAAGAAAAAGAGGATCAAAAACGTATTTTTTTAGCTCAACTTGATTTGGCTGTTGAGTTAAAAAAAACCGTTATTCTTCACATTAGGGAGGCTAATGAGGACTCTTTTAATATCTTAAAAGAGTATGCACCAAAGCTTGAAGCTGGAGTGATTTTGCACTGTTATAATGCTTCGCCACTTCTTTTAGAGCTTTGTAAATTTGGGAATTTTTACTTTGGCATAGGCGGTGTTTTAACATTTAAAAATGCTAAAAATTTAGTCGAAATTTTGCCAAAAATCCCATTTGATAGGATAGTTATTGAAACTGACGCTCCTTATCTCACGCCAGAACCAAATCGTGGTAAGAGAAATGAGCCGGCGTTTACGACATTTGTTGCTAAAAAGATAGCTGAAATTTTAAACCTTGAGTTTGAAGTTGTTTGTGAAAAAACTTCAAATAATGCCAAAAGGTTGTTTAAGTGCTTTGCTTAAATTTTGAGCGTTGCACTTGTTTAAGATGCTAGCATCTTAAGTTTTGACACGAAAAAGGATAGAAATGAAAGCAATGCTTAAAATATTTTTAATGTTTGCATGCAGTACCTTGCTACTGGCAAATACACCTGAAAAAAGCTCATACGATACTCAGGTAAAGATTTTAAAAGAGCTGGACATCGATGCTAGCTTTATGAAGACTTCTCACTATGCAAAGATGAGACAAGGTATCAAACAATCACAACTTGAAACATTTACAGATGCTCTAAAAAATGGTTATATGTATATACCGATGGTAAAAGAGCAGATCAAAAAATCAGGCGTACCTGAGTCATTTTTTTATCTGGCAATGATAGAATCAGGCTTTTCAAATCACACAGTCTCAAACGCAAAAGCTACTGGCATGTGGCAGTTTATGGAGCAAACGGCTAGATTGCATGGCCTAAAGGTAGGACAGTATGTCGATGAGAGAAAAGATCCAGTAGAGTCTACTATTGCAGCAACAAATTATCTAAAGTCGCTTAAAAATCAATTTGGCAAATGGTATCTAGCAGCTATGGCCTATAACTGCGGCGATGGAGCCTTAAAAAGAGCTATACAAAAAGCTGGTACAGATGATCTTGTAACGCTTCTTGATGCAGAGAAAAAATACCTTCCAGCCGAAACTAGAAATTTTGTTATCAAAATTTTAAGAGCAGCATATACCGCAAAAGACGCGGACTTCTTGATGTCTAAAGATTCATCTTTGTTAAACATAAACGGAGGACTAAAGCTTGTAAAAGTAAAAGTACCTGGCGGTACAAATTTAGCTCAAATAGGCGATAGTATCGGCCTTAGTACAAAAAAGATGAAAAATAACAACCCGCATTTAAAATTTGTATTTACTCCACCAACCCTAAAAGATTATTATGTTTATATCCCTGAAAATAAAAAACATCTTTTTGCAGAAAATTTCAAGCCATTTAATGGTAAAAATAATTTTTATACCTACGTTGTAAAAAAAGGCGAAACACTACTTTCTATCTCTAAAAAAACAGGTGTTAGTCATAGAGCGATCAAGGACTACAACGAGCTTAGTACAAATGCCGTAAGCTATAATCAAAAACTAATTATTCCATTTTCTGCACAAAATAAATCTCAAAACTATATAGTTCAAACTGGTGATACGATAGCTTCTTTATCTAAGAAATTTAATGTGAGCGAAAAAGATTTAAAAGATGCAAATTCTTTTGCTAGTTCAAATTTAAATGTTGGAGCAAATATTGTCATACCATAAGAGCCTAAAATTTTATATAGGACTAAGTTTTACTCTTCTAGTTACTGGTTGCTCTTGGAACGGGGCACCATTTACACCAAGTGGCCCAACTAATGTAAAGGGCAACAATTCAGCTTCTATCCAAAAAGCAACAATGAGACCTTACACGATAAATGGCAAAACATACTACCCAACCGTTGTAAGTGTGGGTGATAGGGCAAGTGGTACAGCAAGCTGGTATGGTCCAAATTTTCATGGTAAAACAACCTCAAACGGCGAAATTTATAATATGTACAACATGACTGCAGCACACAAAACTTTGCCGATGAATACGATCCTTAAAGTAACAAATTTAAGAAATCAAAAAAGCGTCATTGTTCGCGTAAATGATCGTGGACCTTTTGTGGCTGATAGAGTTTTAGACCTTTCAAAGGCGGCTGCAACTAAACTTGATATTATCGGTACAGGCACGGCTCCAGTCAGTATGGAAGTCATAGGCTTTAATGAAGATATAAATGCTGTTGCTAGCATTAATGCTCAAACAAAACCAACAAGCACTGGCATAAAAGTGCCAAATCCAGTCTCTCCGACAGCTCCAACTGGGGGCATTATTATTTCGTCAGAGCAACGAGTCGTAGGTGGAGATTTTATGGTGCAAATTGGCTCATTTAAAAACCTTGAGGGCGCAAACAGATATCAAAGAGAACATCAAAGCATAGATGGCTATAAGTCGGTAGTTAAGACATTTACTATAGATGGATCTACCATTTATAGAGTATTTTTAAATGGCTTTAGAAGTGAGGACGAGGCCAGGGATTATGCAAGAAGCGGTAAATTCCAAGGTGCATTTATAGTAAGAGGCTAGGGCGTGAGAGAAGAAATTTTAGAACTAACTAGAAATACAAAAGAGACACAAATCTCAATCAAACTTAAAATTTATGGCTCTGGTGTTGCAAAGATAGATACTGGCATTGGCTTTTTTAACCATATGCTTGAGGCATTTACTAAGCACTCTTTGCTCGATCTTGAAATTTCATGCAAGGGCGATACCTATGTGGATTTTCACCACAGCGTTGAGGATGTCGGCATAGTTTTGGGTCAGCTTTTAAAAGAGGCCTTGTATCCTTTAAGTGGCGTTGAAAGATTTGGCGAGGCAAGTGTCGTTATGGACGAAGCTGCTGTTTTTTGCGCACTAGATCTTAGCAATAGAGCCTACCTCGTATATGAAAATTTTAATGAAAACGCCAAAGTAGGGGAGTTTGACACTGAGCTTGTGGAGGAATTTTTTAGGGCAGTTGCTATAAATTCTGGTATCACGCTTCATCTAAATCAAATTCGCGGTAAAAACACTCACCACATCATTGAAGCAACGTTTAAATCATTTGCCGTCGCATTTCGTAGAGCACTTGCTAAAAACGCAAGGATCGGCACACCAAGCACAAAAGGTGTTTTATGATAGAGATTATATTTTTAGATGTTGATGGCTGCCTCACTGATGGCAAGATCATCTACAATGCAAACGGCGAAGAGCTTAAATTTTTTGATGTAAAAGACGGCTACGCGATAGAAAGCTGGCTAAAGCTTGGCAAAAAAGTAGCTATCATAACTGGCAGAAAGTCAGCCATCGTTGAGCGAAGGGCTGAGGATCTAAAGATAAATCACGTCTATCAAGGTGTTGGTAATAAATTTGAAGTGGCGAGTGAGATATTAAAATTTGAAGGGCTTAGCTTTAAAAACGCAGCAGCTATCGGCGATGACTACAATGACTATAAAATTTTAAATGCAGTTGCTTGGAGCTTTAAGCCAAAAGATGCGATAAAAGAGCTTGATGTAAAAACAAAACTAAAGCACAAAGGTGGCAATGGCGCGGTTAGAGAGATGATCGAGCTTATTATAAAATCAGAAAATTTATATGACGAGTGGTCTAAGCGTTGGTTGTAAAAATTTTCTACTTCGTCGTGGCAATTTTTAGTGTCGTGATGATATTTTTGGCAGCTCAAGATCCATACCTTGCAAATGTTTTAAAGATCGACACAAAGATATCAAATATGCAGATAAATGACGTGATAGATTACGAGATAAATTCCACGAAAATAAGCGGAGTCTACGAGGCTGATGAGCTAAATAGATACAATGATAAAGATGAATTTTTGAGTTTTAAAGCAAAAATTTTAAGAGGAAATTTAAAACATTTTTTAAGCTCAGACAAAGTAATCTCACAAAATGATGAAATCATCTTTCAAAAGAATGCGAACTATGAAAACAACGATAGTTTGAGATTTATAAGTGACGAAGTGATATATGGAACAAAAATAAAGATAGTAAGATCTGAAGCAAATTTCACGCTCATAAGAAATAATGATAAGGCACTGGGCGAGAGTGGAAGCTATGATCTTGGCAAAAAACAAACGCAGGTAAAAGGGTTAAGGGCATGGGTAGAAGAAAATCAGCGATTTTAGCGGTGATATTGGGTTTTACATTTTTAAATGCAGAGCAAGTTGAAATCACATCAAATGATTTTTTTGCAGATGAGAATAAACAAACTAGTGAATTTATAGGTAATGTAAATATCAAAAAGGGCTCATTTGATGAGCTTAAGGCAGACAAAGTGATCGTCTATTTTGACAAAAAACGCCAACCTATAAAATATGTGGCTACTGGCAATGCAAGAGCTAAAATTTTTATAAAAGATAAGCACTATGATGGCAAAGGCAATACTCTTACATATGAGCCAGCAAAACAGATCTATACTGTTAGTGGAAATGGCTATTTGCATGAGGTAGAAACTGATAAAAATGTTTATGGCGAAAAGATCGTTGTTAATCAAAAAGATGGCACATATAGTGTAAATAGTGATGAGAAAAAGCCTGTTAAGTTTATCTTTCAGGTAGAGGAAAAAGATAAGTGATAAGGCCACTAGGTGCTAAATTTATCACATCAAGCCCAAGTATAAAAGAGGCTCCAAACTTCGTAACAAGCGAAGTAGTCTTTTTGGGGAGATCAAATGTTGGTAAAAGCAGCCTCATAAATACACTTGTAAATCAAAAAAATCTAGCCAAAAGCTCATCGACTCCTGGCAAAACTCAGCTTATAAATTTTTTTGAGGCCGAGTTTTGTGAGGAAAAAGAAGAGGGCGAAAAATATAAATTTAAGCTCATTTTGGTTGATTTGCCAGGCTTTGGCTATGCAAAAGTGGCAAAGTCAAAGCATGATGAATGGCGTAAAAATTTAGATGAGTTTTTGAAATTTAGAAGCGACATAAGACTTTTTATACATCTAATTGACGCTAGACATTTTGATTTAGACATAGACGTAAATGTAGATGCTTATCTAAAAAGCTTTTTAAGAGCTGATCAGAAAATTTTAAATTTATATACAAAAAGCGATAAGCTAAATCAAAGCCAAAAGAGTGCGGTAATGAAATTTGATCCAAGCGGCATCTTGGTCTCAACTCTTAATAAAAGCGGTATTGAAAAGGCTAGAGAAGCTATCATAAATAACGCTCTTGGTAGATAAAATGCAAACCATAAGTAGCTTAGATATTAAAATTTTTAAAGAATTTTGGTGGGCTATTTTTTTATTCTCATATGAGATCGCAACTACGCAATTTGGCTTTTTGCCGCCACTCATTGGTATTTTTTTTACTTATATGATTTTGGAGTATTCAAGAAAACAAAAGCAATACGACGAGTTTAAGCACAATTGGTACTTTGCGATAATTTTTATAATATTTGCTGAGCAAATTCATGGATTTCATCTTTTTTCAACAATTATTGCATTTTTGCTTTTTTATAATTTTATTTTAGACTGGCTATATACCACGATGAAGTGGCGAAACTGCCTACTTATCATCTTTGTAGCAGCTGGATATACTTTAACATTTCTTGTAAATAATCTATTTGCTTACGTTTTAAATGAGCAAAATTTAGCATTTTCGTCTGAATATCTATTTTTTATAGCATTTGAAAGTATTTTTGCTATTGTTCTTTTTAGGGATAAAGTGCTATGAGAATGCGCATAGTCTTTAGTGTGATCGCTCTTTTTTGGATTATACTTTTGGGACGAATTTATCACCTAAGCATAAACTCAAATACCTACTACAATGAGATCGCAGAACAAAACGCGATAAAGACTATCTATATTCCGCCAGTTAGGGGTATTATTTTTGATACACATGATAAGCCAATGGCTGTTAATCGTCTTGGCTTTTCAGTATCCATTAGACCTCATTTAAGTGCTAATAAAAAGGTAAAAATTTTAGATGATGAGCTAGCTTACATTGGCTCACTATTTAGCGATCTAAATGTTACAAAGCTTAAAAATGAATACACAAAAAATGACTCAGCTTATAACCAAGATTTTATAAATGTGGTCGAATTTATTGATTATGATAAATTTTTACCATTTTTTGCATCGCTTTCTTTGCGTGAAAATTTAGAGATAAGGCCCGCTTCAAAACGCCATTATCCGTATAACGATCTAGCTTCTCACATTATCGGCTATGTCGGTAGGGCAAATCAAAAAGATATGGATAATGATCCTTTGACAAAGCTTACAAATTACATTGGTAGAAGTGGTGTGGAGCGGTTTTATAATCCTATTTTGCAAGGAATACAAGGCTTTAAAAAAATAAAGGTAAATGCCTTAAATGAAGAGGTTGAGCAGGTAAATTACCAAGCTCCACAAAGCCAAAATATAAAGCTAGCAGTTGATCTTGAGCTTCAGCAGTTTGTCGCTGATGTCTTTGGCAAGGATGCAGGAAGTGTCATAGTTATGAGTCTAAAAGACGGTGCTATCATAGCTGCTGGTAGCTTTCCAGAGTATGATCTAAATCCATTTGTACTTGGAATTTCTCAACCTGAATGGGAAGAGCTTGTAAAAAACGTCGATCATCCTTTTACAAACAAGCTAATAAACGGCCTTTATCCGCCAGGTTCGGTCGTAAAAATGGGTATGGCGCTAGCGTTTTTGGATAATGGCATGAGTAAATACGATAGCTTTTTTTGTAGTGGCTCGTATGAGCTTGGAGGACGTAAATTTCGCTGCTGGAACTCTCACGGACATGGAAATGTTAATATGAATACGGCAATTAGAGAGAGCTGTGATGATTATTTTTATAAAGGTAGTCAAAAGATCGGCATAGACGCTATTGTTCCGATACTTGAGCGTATGGGATTTGGTAGAAAAACCGAGGTTGATTTGCCAAATGAGTTTGTAGGGACTTTGCCAAGCAGAGAGTGGAAGATGAGGAAGTATGGAAAGGCATGGTTTCAAGGCGAGACCCTCATCACTTCTATCGGACAGGGAAATTTCTTGGTCACGCCTATGCAAGTGGCAAAATATACAGCTGGCCTTGCAACTGGGCTAAATGTGACTCCACATTTTTTAAAGAGCATTGATGACAAGGATGTTGATTTTACACCAACAGATGATGCTTTTACGCCATTTGAAAAATCACAGTTACCAGCCATTAGACATGCAATGTATGAAGTGGCAAATCACCCAAGAGGTACGGCAAATAGGCATTTTATTGGAAGTCTAGTCAAAGTTGCCGCAAAGACAGGTACTGCCCAGGTCGTTGGAATTTCTCAAACTGAAAAGAAACGTATGAAAGAAGAGGATATGGCGTATTTGCAAAGATCTCATGCATGGATGACTACTTATGCGCCTTATGAAGATCCGCAATACGTCATCACAATGGTTATCGAGCATGGTGGCCATGGCGGAAGTGCGGCTGGGCCAAAAATCGCTCAAATTTATAATAAACTCGTTGAAATGGGATATATAAATTTAGAAAAAATCCAAAGTGATCAAAGTAAAAAACAAGATAATAAGAAAAAATAAGATCACTAAAAAGCCGTGGTAGTGACCACTTACTTAGAAATTTTTACCTTGTGTTTGGTGCGTTTTGGCTAAAATTATCAACTAAGTTTTAATCCTCTTTATTAAATTTTGGTAAGGTTGACTGAGAAATTATGTTTTTGGTAGCTAGCAAGAGTCTAAGCGTTGATATATCTTTAAATTTTCTAAATGCTCTTGTTTTAGAGGCTCATAAGGAAAATTTTTGATTTTTATATGCGATTTTATCAGCGGCATTTGCCTTTTTAAAGCCATTTAGCCTTAGCCTGCAGCTATCGCAAAGTCCGCATGCCTCGTCATCACTCTCGTAGCAGCTCCAAGTAAGCTCTAGTGGCGAGCCAAGCTCAAGAGATTTTGCTACGATGTCAGCCTTACTTAAATTTACAAGTGGAGTAATTATCTCGCACGAAAAACTAGGCGATGTACCCAAATTTATAGCCTCATTTATGCTTTTTATGAAGCTTTCTTTGCAGTCAGGATAGCCTGAACTATCTTCTTCTACGACTCCGATATAGATAGCTTGTGCATTTTCTTTTTCAGCAAGTGCGGCAGCGACCGAGATAAAAATACCATTTCGAAAAGGTACATAGGTATTTGGCACATCTTTTTCTACTCCATCTTTTCTTATTTGCAAGCTTTTATCAGTCAAAGAATTCCCGCCTATTTGGGCAATAAAGCTAACATCTAAACTTATCTTTTTCGTAATGCCTAATCTTTCACAAATTTCGTTAAATGCACGTTTTTCACGTTTCATCGTTCTTTGGCCATAGTCAAAATGAAGTGCTACGATATCATATCCAGCCTTTTTTGCCATAACCGCACAAAGCGTACTATCCATACCACCACTCATTATACAAATCGCTTTTTTCATATTTTGCCTTTTAAATTTGCTAAAATTATACAAAATTTTACTAAGGACAAGCCAAAAATGATACATTGCGAAGATAGTTATCCAGAAATTTTAGATGAAATTTGCTCATATTTGACACCAGGGGAAGTTGAGCTGGTGTTTATAGATGAATATGAAATGAGAGAGCTAAATAGATCCAAGCGAGGTATCGATAAAACTACAGATGTTTTAAGTTTTCCACTTGAGCTTGTCATTCATGCACCGCTTGGCTCAATCGTCATAAATAAAGATATGGTAAAGCAAAAGGCAAATGAGCTAAATCACAGCGAAGATGCTGAGACTGCACTACTTTTTACGCATGGCTTGTTGCACGTCTTGGGCTACGATCATGAAAAAGATGATGGAGAAATGAGGCAAAAAGAGTGCGAGGTTATCAATAAATTTGAGCTACCTAAAAGCCTAATCGTAAGAAGTGAGGATGTTAGGCTGATTGATCTAATAAATAAAAAAGAGCTAAATTAAAATAGCGAATTTTCTTCGGTGGTTTTGTGAAGCTCCTCTAAGAGGTCTTCTTTTTGGCATAAGATCAATATATAAACAAAGTTTTTTAGTTTTTTTATCTCACTTAAATTTTTAAAATAGATTGCATTTTGTACTTTTAATAAAGAGCCTTCAGGCAAACAAATTTTTATTTCATCAGGGCTAAATTTTTTATTTAAAAATATACTTTGACTTATAAATAGATCTTCATCGCTTTCAGTGATTATAGCTCTAAAGCTATTTCCAAAGCTCGTTGGAGAAAAATTTTTGTCTATGAAAATCGGATCAAAATGCCCATTAATCCTACCTTCATAAGGCTTAAATAAAATTTTATTTTTATCAAGAAATTTTAAAAGCCCATAAAACATACCGGCAAAAACTCGTGGTATGTTTAAGTTTTGATAGTAAGTTTGCTTAAAAACCGTATTTGTAAAAAAGATCGAGCTTGGATTTATCTCGTGCATCGTCGTGTCTGTGTAAATAGTCTCAAAAAGAGGTGATATGCGCTGGAGCGTCCTTATGTCATCGCCAAAAAACACATCAAAGACCTTTGCATGAAAAATTTGATTAAAAAGCTCAGTTATGTTTTTTGACATGACATGTGCGTTGGAGCCAAGTTTTGATTTTTCCAAAAAGTCATTTATATAAGGATTTACAGCACAAAATTTCAAATCTTTGTGAGTTGACTCAAATCTCATAAGCTTTATCATGGCAGTTTGTAAACTGCTGACTTTCAAAAAAGCGATTTCTTTGTCAATAATTGGAACATTATCTTCGCTAATTATGGCGTATGCGCCTTGTTTAATCGCTGTTTCTATGTCGCTATCGTTCGCGTTTAAGCAAATATACGCAAAGCCACGTCTTACATGCTTTAGCTCGAAAACAAACTCGCTTACGCTAGTTATCGTCGGCGCGTTTAGAGCCTCGGCATTTATTAGACGAGTTAAATTTTCTATCGTCATTTAGCCAACGACCGCGCCGTTTTTGACCTTGCCCTGCGTGCCAAGAAGCGTTAGAGAGCCGTCTGATGCGCTTAGGATCATGCCTTGCGAGACATATTTTTTCATCATCGTTCGCTCTTTTAAATTTGCTAAAACGCAAACTTGCTTGCCTACAAGCGAGCTAGGCTCGTAGTATTTGGCGATGCCAGATAAAATTTGACGTGGCTGCTCCTCGCCAAGATCTATCTTAAATTTAAGCAGTTTCTCACTGCCCTCAACCCTCTCGCACTCGAGCACTTCGCCTACTTTTATCACAATTTTGGCAAAGTCATCGATGCTAATAATATCTTCTTCTTTTTTCTCCTCTTTTGGCTCAGCTTTTGCCTCCATTTTTGGCTCTCTTGCCTCGCCCATTAGCTCTTTTTCTATCCTTGGGAAAAGTGGCTCAGTAGCTTTTGTCACAAAATTTGAAATTTCATTTTTTAATACAAGACTTTCGTAAGAAGCCGTATCTATACTAAAGCTAAGCGTATTAGCTATCTTAGCGCAAGTTTTTGGCATAGCTGGGCTAAGTAGTATTGCTACTTTTGCAAGTAAATTTGCACAAAGTGCCACGAGCGCGTTTGCTTCGTCAATTTTGCCAGCTTTTACAAGCGACCATGGCTCATACTTCGCAACGGCTGCGTTTGCTAGCGTTACGACCTTCCAAATATCCTCTAAGTAGCGATTTGTAGCTAAATTCTCTAAATTTTTTATAGCCTCATCAAGGTAGCCCTTCGCCTCATCAAGCTCGGCTTTGTGAAATTTGATCACGTCTTTTGAGTCGATTTTATAGTCGCTATACTTTGCACTCATGCCAACAATGCGGCTTAGCAGGTTGCCAAGTCCGTTGCCAAGTTCTGAGTTTATACGCTCGATCAAAGCCTTTTGGCTGTAGTCGCCATCTTGACCAAATGGTACTTCTCTAAGCAAAAAGTATCTGAAATTTTCAAGTCCGTAAGTATTTGCAACTTCTCTTGGGTTTATGACATTGCCCTTGCTTTTGCTCATTTTTTCACCATTTATAGTCCACCAGCCGTGCGCTGCTACGTGTTTTGGTAGTGGCAAGCCAAGGCTCATCAAAAATGCCGGCCAGTAAACTGCGTGAAAGCGTAAAATATCCTTGCCAACGATATGAGTAGTATATGGCCAAAGATCCATTCTGGCGCCATCTCTTGAGTATCCTAGCGTTGTTAGGTAATTTATAAGCGCGTCAAGCCAGACGTACATAACGTGCTTTTCATCGTTTGCACTATTTGGTAGCTTTATGCCCCAGTCAAAGCTCGTTCTTGTTACTGAAAGATCTTTTAGTCCACCTTTTACAAAGCTTACGACCTCGTTTTTCTTACCTTTTGGGATGACGCAAAGCTCGTCGTTTTCGTACCATTTTAAAAGCGCATCTTCATATTTTGAAAGCTTAAAAAAGTAGCTCTCTTCTTTGACTAAAGAAGTCGCTCGGCCGCAGTCTGGACAGTGATTGTCTTCTAGTAGGTCTCTTTGGTTAAAAAAAGTTTCGCAGCTAACGCAGTAAAATCCCTCATATTCTCCTTTGTAAATGTCGCCATTTGCTTGCATCTTTTCAAAGACATTTTGCACGGTTTGTTTGTGCTCTTCGTCGGTTGTTCTTATAAAATGATCATAGCTTATCTCAAACTCATCCCAAAGTGATCTAAATTTCGCACTGATCTCATCAGCATACTCTTTTGGTGTCTTACCTCTTGCGCGAGCTGCTTGTTCGATCTTTTGACCATGCTCATCTGTGCCAGTCATAAAGTAGGTCTCTTTGCCTTGTAGGCGGTTAAATCTAGCAAGCGTATCAGCGATTATAGTCGTGTAGGCGTGACCGATGTGTGGCACGTCGTTTACATAGTATATTGGAGTCGTTATATAAGCTTTTTCTTTCATATCTTTCCTTTAATTTTAAAAATCAAATCCACCATCACTGCCAGTATTGCCCTTTGACATCGAGTTGTAGCAGCTATTTACGTACTCTTTTCTTGTCTCGCAGTCAAAAAATACTTCGCAGCTAAAGCAGCTTTTTTGCCCTTTTTGGCTTTGGCACTCTTGCATGATTTTAACCTTTTGCTTTAGGGCTAGCTCAAATGCGTCAAGTGGCTCGTTTGTTTGTGCTTCTTGCATTATTTTTGCTCGTAAAATTTATGTAAAAGTGAAATTTCATCACGTGAGCCAAAAAAGCATGGCGTTGTTTGGTGAATTTTTTCTATTTTTATATCAAAAAGTGTTTGATTTTCGCCGTTTGAGGTTGCGCCCTTTGCGTTTTCATATATAAATGCAAATGGCAACACCTCAAAGACGACCCTTAGCTTGCCATTTGGATGATCGCTCGTTGCTGGGTAGCTAAAAAGACCGCCACCTTTTAGTAAAATTTGATGCAAGTCGCTCACCATCGCGCCTGAATATCTTAGTCTGTAGCCCTCGTTAAATAGCTCGTTTATGAAATTTCTATGCGTTTGGCTCCAACCTTTTTGCGTAGCTCCCGTGGCGTTTAGCTTGCCTTTTTCTTTTAGCTCAAGCTCTTTTACAAATTTAAACTCGCCATCTTTGCCAAGCCTATAAAATTTAGGCAAAGCGCCCTTTTTCTCAGCAATTACTAGCTCAAGCCTTGGACCATAGATGCTGTAAGCTGCGGCTATTAAATTTTCTGGTTTTACTTCGTTTTCATAGATACCAAAGATCGAGCCAACGGCGAAATTTACATCAACTAGGCTTGATCCATCGAGTGGATCATAGGCGATGATAAATTTAGCATTTTTGTTTATCTCAAGCTCGTCCTCTTTCTCTTCGCTAATTAGCGCTTTTACGCAGGCAAGCTCCTTAAATTTAGCTGTGATGATCTCGTCGCTTTTGACATCAAGCTTTAGCTGTGTGTCGCCAGTCGCATTTTCGTGAGTTGTGTAGCCAAGATCGGCGTATTTTATCACTTCGCTTATCTCTTTTGCGATCTCTTTTATGGTGTTAAAAATTTGATTTAATTCTTGCATTATACAGCCTTTGCATTTTTGATTATCCACGCACAAATGGCGTCTATATCGTCTAAATTTATATTTTTTATCTCGTAAGGAATTTGTTTTTTGTATGTTGCGATCGCATCTGAAAAGCTAAGATATTTTTCATCTATTTCATCTTTAAAAACACTTAATCTTGGCAGCGGAAGCGTCTTTAACCCCTCGACTAAGAGCATATCAAACTCGCCCAGCATTTTAATGACATCGCTAATTTCTTGTGGATTTTGTGAGAAATAAGTTGTTCTAGTCGGACTCATCACCACCACATCTGCTCCAGTTTGAGAAAATTTAAAGCTATCCTTGCCTTCAACATCAAATTTGGCCTTGTCGCCCGGGTCGTGTTTTACTATCGCGACTTTCAAACCATCATCTATAAATTTTTTTGCTACCTTTAAAATAAGAGTCGTTTTCCCGCTATTTGAAGGGCCAGAAAAAGCAATAGCAAGTCTTTTCATAAGAACCTTTTTTTGTTAAAATTTCTCGCGATTATAACTTATGTTGGCTTTAAAATTTATGAGTGAAATTTAAAAATTAAAATGCTAAAATGGCAGAAATTTTAGAAATTCAAGAGTTTTTATGAGCAAATTTTTATCGTTTTTTGTATTTATTTTGATGATATTTGGCTGTGCTGGTGAAAAAGTAATTGTACATGAGCCGTTAAAAAATGAGCTTCTAGCTTACACGAGCAAAAGTGAGATTATTGACGGTACTGATAGAACGCTAATTGTAGCAACTTATCTAAATCCTATTTATAACTCAGATTTAGATGCAAGCAAAGAGCACTTTTTGGTGGCTATAAACCCAAAAGAGCACGCTAGCGAGCTAAATAATATCAAGGTAAATAATGACTCAAATGCCACAAATGCAAGACTACTTGATGAAAATGACGAGATGCTAAAATTTGCTGGATTTTCTATGCCTTGGGCGGTTTATTACGAAGTGACCGCACCAAGCAAGCAAAGCGATGATCTAGCACTTAGTTTCGAAATTTATCAGTCAAAGCCGGTTTTGTTAAATTTTCGAAAAGTTGCGAAATCTTTATATTGGAACCAGTAAGCGCCATATAGATCACGTAGTTTGCAAGCACCTTTTTGCCGTAGTTTCTAGTCTCAGCCACAGGGACAAGCTCGATCGATAAAAACGGCTCAAATTTTCCCTCTTTAAACATATCATCTCTTGTGATAAGCTTTTTAGTAAAGCCGATACCGCCGTTGTACGCGTATGCGGTAAAGAGCGGATGATAGAGAAATTTATCAAGATAGTTTAGGTGATGGTTTGCAAATTTAAATGCAATATCTGTTTTAAAAAGATCGTCTTCATCAAAATTTGGGATTTTTAGCTCTTTTTTGCCGATCGCATTTGCGAGAAATGGCATAAACTGCATCATTCCAAGGGCGTATGAAGTAGAAACCACGCTTGGGATAAAGAGACTCTCTTGTCTAGCTAGGGCATAGATCATCGATTTTCTTTCGTTGCTGATACCCTCAAGCTCAGGAGAGCTTGGCATCAAGAAGTATTGCTTCTCCCAGCCATGCGCCTTTTGCATGAAAAATGCATAGGCACCGATACTTTCGTTTGTATAAAATTTCTTCGCAAATTCGCTTGCTTGCGTGGCATTCATATCCTTTGCAAGGGCTGCAGTTTTGTTCCATAAAAACGGATCGCTTACGTCAAAATTTTCGATATTTTGCTTACTAGGCCTTGGTACGATGACCTCAAGTGGTTCACCACCGATCAAATCTCTTGCGTAAAGTGAGTATATATTCGCGTCCTTGCTGACACTTAGCTCTTTTAAAAAGCTTTCGTTTTTGCTTATCTGGTACTGCCAAAAGGTCGCATTATCTCTTTGCCACGCCCTTTCAAATGTGCTCTTGGCTCTTGCAAAAAGGCTAAAAGCGATATCGTCTTGTCCTAGTAAAATGGCATTTAATCCAAGCGTAAAAGCATCATTTTTCTCAGTGATGGCTGGATCGATGCTTAGCAAATTTCTCCTAAAGCCTTCATATTTTTTATTAAAAACAATATCGTTTAATAAATTTGTAAAGCCCTTTTGTGAGTAGAGCTTGGTCATGAAATTTGTATCAAAACTTTCGCTAAAAAGTGTACTTTTATTTTGCGGGCTAGAGGCGTTAAATAGCTCTAGAAAGCTCTTTGTATCGTTTAGTTTTACAAATGCCTGGGCTGGATTTGTCTCATTTAGTGCGAGTAAAATTTTTGATTTTTCTGGATTTGTCTTTGCAAGATTAGCTGCTAAAATTTCACGAGTGTGATTATCAAGCTTTAAGCTAAAAGCAATAGATGTTAGAAAATTTTGGCAGATTAGATTTGCCTGGGTGATATTTTTTGCATTTACACCAGGACATTTGCTAGGAGCCGCTTTTGGAGGTAAAATTTTATCGATTGATTTTTGAACAAGGCCTGCTTTTCTAAACACATCACGCGAAAGATCTGCGATCTGCTCTTTTGTGTAACTGCCCTCGTTGATAAGGCGGTTGATGTAGTAGTCTTTTGCTAGGCTTTTTGGCTCATTTTTTAGCTCTTCGTAGGTATAAATTTTGGCCAAAAGAGCAACGCAGGCAAGAGAGAGAATACTAAAGTGACGCAGCAAAACCAAACAAAAGCCTTATTAAAAATTGATCTAAAAATTGAAGTGCTAAAAGTACGATAAGCGGAGTAAAGTCGATGCCGCTAAAATTTGTTTTTATGTAGCGCCTAATAAAGCTATAAACCGGCTCAGTTAGCCTATAAAGTAGCTGCACGACCGGCGAGCTAGGATCAGGTCTGACCCAGCTAATCAGAGCTGCTGCGATGATGACCCAAGTATAGACCGTGATAATAAGGTGCAAAATGTTTGCGATCGCTGAAAATAGGGTGGAAAGTATCATTTTTGCTCCTAGATTAAAATTTTAGCTAGATCATCTTTTATAAGAGGATAGAGCTCGCTTAGCTCAGGGCCGTGAAGATCGTTTGTAAGAAGCGTACGTAGCGGCATGAAAAAGTTTTTACCTTTTAAATTTGTAACGCTCATAAGCTCTTTTTTAAACTCATCAAATGTTTTGCAAGCTTTTAAATTACGAGCTGCTTTTTTGATGATCTCAAATTCGTTTTTGTACTCATCTGGAGCTATTTTTGGTGAGTATATAGCTTCTACTTTTGCTTTTATCTCGGGCACTAATGAGCTTTCCTGAGTGTAAAATTTAACTAACTCAGCCAAATTTTCATCTACGCCAAAAATTTCTTTTATACGCTCTTTTGAAGCAAGCTTGATGTGCTCTCTATTTATCTGCTCGAGTTTTTTCACGTCAAATCTAGCTGGCGAGCGTGAAATTTTGGTTATATCAAACCACTTCACCGCCTCTTCGATGGTAAAAATTTCAGTCGGAGTTTTGTTACCAAGAAGTATCAAATAGTTTGCGATCGCCTCAGGTAAAAATCCCTGCTCAAAGAGCCATTTTACGCTTGATTCGTTCTCGCGCTTGCTCATTTTTTTACCATCTATATTTAAAAGGATAGGCAAATGCGCGTAGTTCATCTTGCCAGTGTAGCCAAGGCCTTCTCGTATGAGATCTTGCTTTGGTGTATTGCTCACGTGATCCTCGCCACGTATGACAAAGGTCACGCCTTCAAGCATATCATCAACTGCGCAGGCGAAGTTGTAAGTTGGAGTCTTGTCTGCTCTCATGATGACAAAGCTATCAACTGCGTCTGGCTCGAAGCTCAGCTCGCCTTTGATCGCATCTGTAAAGCTCATCGTGCGTGTTGGCTTTTTCATACGGATGACAAATGGCTTCTCGCAGTTTAAAACTTCAGCATCGCTTAATCTCTCGCAGGTACCGTCGTATCTATATGCCACGCCTTGTTCTTTTGCTTTTTGTTTTTTTGCCTCGAGTTCTTCTTCGGTGCAAAAGCAAGCAAAGGCCTTTTTATCGATAAGAAGCTTTGAAGCTAACTGCCTGTGGAATTTTAAATTTTCACTTTGGATGTAAATTTGCTCTGGCTTTATACCAAATTTGCTTAAAATTTCTAAGATATCTTTCTCTTTTCCCTCGATATTTCGCTCTTTATCGGTATCTTCTATGCGTAAAATAAAGCCACTTTTATCTTGTAAAGAACAAATATAATTAAAAATAGCGGCACGTAAATTTCCTATGTGCATATCTCCTGTTGGAGAGGGTGCAAAACGATACATAAGCTCATTCCTTACGTTAAATTTTGAGTTTGGATTATAACACCAGCTTGATAAATTTAAAGTTATGTAATTTGATTTTTTTAGCCGAAGCAAAGCATTTCTTGAATAAAATCCGAACAAAAAATTAACATTTTTAGGAGAAACAATGAGTTTTATAAGCGAATTTAAAGAATTTGCGATGCGTGGAAATGTCATAGATATGGCTGTAGGTGTTGTTATAGGTGGCGCGTTTGGAAAGATCGTTTCATCACTAGTTGGTGATGTTATAATGCCAGTTGTTGGTGTTTTAACTGGAGGTGTAAATTTTACTGATCTTAAACTTACATTAAAAGAAGCAGTAGATGGTGTACCTGCTGTTACGATAAATTATGGCTCATTTATACAAACAATGGTTGATTTTTTAATAATCGCATTTTGTATTTTCTGCGTTATCAAAGCTTTAAATACACTTAAAAATAAATTACCAAAAGAGGAGCCAGCTCCAGCAGAGCCTGAAACTCCAGCCGACATAGTACTTCTAACTGAGATTAGAGATCTACTTAAAAAATAATTTCATACAATTCGAAGGGAAAATTCCCTTTGAAAATCTATTAAAATTTATCTTATTTTTATATGCTAAAATATTTTTTATTTCAAAAAGGCGAGTGAAAATATGATAGAGAAAATCCCATTTTTTCAAGGCTTAAACGAAGAAGATTTAGCCAAACTTGAAGCCATAAGTGTCGTAAAAAAGTATAAAAAGGGTGAATTTTTATTTATAGAAGGTGAGGAGCCAAAATGGTTAATATTTTTAATAAGTGGCTCTGTTAAGCTTTATAAAACTACGGCAAATGGCAAGGAAATTTTTATCCATCAGCTTGCACCTATGAATTTTGTAGCTGAAGTCGTAAATTTTGAAAATATCCCTTATCCAGCAAGTGCCATTTTTACCATATCTGGCGAGGTGTTAAAGATAAATTATGAAAAATTCGCGGCTGAATTTTTAATAAAACCAGAAATTTGTATGAAATTTTTAAAATCAATGTCCGAAAAGATAAGAATCACAACAAATCTACTTCATCAAGAGTTAATTTTAAGCTCAGAAGAAAAAGTGGCTAAGTTTATTTTAGATCATGAAGATTTATTTAACGAGCTAAAACACACAAAAATTTCATCAATACTTAATATGACTCCAGAAACTTTTTCGAGAATTTTAAATAAATTTAAAACAAATGGTTTAGTTAAACTTGATGAAAAGAACCAAATTTTGGAAAAAGATGTGGGTGGACTGCAAGAAATTTATTCTTATTGAAAGTTAATATCAAATAAATATTTTCATTTACTTAAAGAAAAAATTTATATATTTTTGGATAGTATTCGTCTAAAATTTTCGTAAAAATTTACGATATATTGATAAATTCAGGAGGAAATTTTGGCTGAAGTTAAGAAGAAATTTTTTGTTTGGTCATCTGTGATAATAGGCATCGTAATCGGCCTTATCGCTTCTATGGGTATAGCTGATGTACTTCATGCGACTGGTAGTGGATTTGTCTGTACAATGTGTCACACGATGGATCCTATGATGCTGCAATATCACGAGGATAAACACGGCGGTAATAACAAGCTTGGCATAAAAGCTGAATGTTCAGCCTGTCACCTAAACCATACAAGTGCCTATACCTATGTACTTACAAAACTTAAAGTATCGATAAATGATGGCTATAAGACATTTTTTACAGATACAGACAAGATCGACTGGCATAAAAAACGCGAGCATGCATCTCACTTTGTCTATGATAGTGGATGTTTAACCTGCCACTCAAATTTAAAAAATGTTATTCAAGCTGGTAAATCATTCTTGCCACATAGAGATTATTTCGTTCTTGGAAATCCTAATAAGAAATCATGTGTTGACTGCCACGAGCATGTTGGTCACAAGAATTTAGGACTACAAATGGATAAATTTGAAGCAATTAAAAAACAAGAAAACAATAAAACCAAGTAAGGAGGAGAGATGTTTAAAAAGTCGCTAATGTTATTAGCCTGTCTAATGTCTTTTGGCTTTGCCGCAAACATGGATGCAAATAAATCTGACGCTTTAAACCTTAATGTTGTAAAAAACATTAAAGTTGCTCACAAAATGTCAGACTTATCAAAAAGCTGTGTTGAGTGCCACGCTAAAGAGACACCCGGCATAGTTGCCGATTGGAAAAATAGTCGCCACGCTCACGTTGGCGTAAGTTGTATGGATTGTCACTCTGTAAATGCAGATAATCCTATGGCTTCAGTTAATGTGCATCCAAAAGATTCTAACAACCATGTTTCAATGCTAGTTAGCCCAAAAACTTGTGCTAAGTGCCACGAGAATGAAGTTGAAGAATTTACTAAGAGTGGTCACGCAAGAGGTGCTATGCAAATGTATGCTAACCCTGTGATAGTAAAACTAATGTATCACTATGAAGGTATGGATCATCCAGAATACAAAATGGCTCCAGACGCTACTGGTTGTTCTCAGTGCCACGGAACCGTCATCAAACTAGACGCTGATCACAAACCTACAAAAGAGACTTGGCCAAACTACGGTATAGGTAATGTTTATCCTGATGGTGGCGTAGGCGGATGTAAATCATGCCACAGCGCACACACATTTAGCATAGCTGAAGCTAGAAAACCAGCTGCTTGTGCATCTTGCCACCTTGGACCTGATCACCCAGATATTGAGATCTTTAACAACTCAATGCACGGACATATCTATAATAGCGAAGCTCACAAATGGAATTTTGATGCTGCTCCTGATACATGGGATGTACCAGACTTTAGAGCTCCAACTTGTGCAGCTTGCCACATGAGTGGTGTTGGTGAAACAACAACAACTCACAATGTTTCAAGAAGACTAAAATGGAACCTATGGGGCGTCAGCAGTAAGCTAAGAACAGCTGGTGATGAACAAGCTGCTGTTGTTTACGAAAAAACTGGCAAACTAAACGTAGGAACACCTCTAGCAGGTCATCCAAATGGACCAGAAGCAGCAAGAGCTGAGATGAAGCTAGTTTGTAAAGCTTGCCATACATCAACTCATACAGATAACTTCTTCATTATGGGTGATAAACAAGTAGAGCTTTATAACGTTTACAATGCTGAAGCAACTAAGATGCTTGAAGAGTTGAAAGCTAAAAACTTACTACTTGCAGATGCTTGGGAAGATGAATTCCAAGATATCTACTATCATATGTGGCACCATGAAGGCCGTCGTATGAGACAAGGCGCTCTAATGGGTGGCCCTGACTATTCACACTGGCATGGTGTATTCGAAGTTAAGAACGACATTAGAAAACTTCGCAAAATCTATAAAGAAAGAATTGAGTCTGGCAAAGTCCAGTAATTCTTTTTAAGGTGGGAGTTTTCCCACCTTTTTATTTTTAAATTCTAAAATTTTATCTTTTAGTTATTATCCTAAAGCAAATACCTTTTAACAATTATTTTTGTAAATTTAAATTATAAAATCATACGGCTTAGCACTACAAATTGTTCTAAATAATTAATAAAATCTATAATGTAAATTTAAAAATATAAAATATAATCTTTGTTTTCAAGGAGATATTTTGGGACTTTTTCGGATCATTATTGGGGCATTTATCTTTAGTGCTCTTACAAATTTATACTCATATAAACGTTTTATAAAAAAGGTATCTTTTTTTACTCCACATCTTAAAAAAATTCGCATATTCTTCTACATTATTAGTGTGCTTGAGTTTGTATTTGTTCTTCAACTAAGATTTTCTTTTTTAAATATAGAGCTATATTTGATAGCAGGAACTCTCATTGGTTTTTCACTATTTTTGTTTGGTGTTAGTTTATTTTATGATGTTGTTAGATGCATTTGTTCAAAAGCTCATTTTAATCCCACAAGACGAAAATTTATTAAATTTTGCTTTGATATAACATTTGTTGTTTTTATAGTTGCTTGCTTTTTAAAAGGAATTTTTAACGCACTTACTCCGCCAAAAATTAGACAAATTAGTATAAAAATAAAAAATTTACAAAGTGATCTAAAAATAGCCATGATAACCGACGTGCATATTGGCGAGTTTTTGCAAAAGGATTTTGTGGCTGAGCTTGTAAAAGAGATAAATTTAGCTAGACCAGACCTAGTGGTGATAGTTGGCGACTTGGTTGATATGAGAGCTGAGCTTATAGGCGATTTTTTGGATCCATTAAAAAACCTGAAAAGTACCTATGGCACCTTTTATGTCCCTGGCAATCACGAATACTACCACGGAGTTGATGGGATATTAGAAAAAATTCGCGCTCTAGGCATTAGGGTGCTTGGCAATAAAAATGAAAAAATAGCTGGCATAAATTTAGCAGGGGTCTATGATCTAGCTGGCATAAGGTTTAAAAATTTAGAGCCAAATTTAGACGAAGCACTAGCTGGACGCGACCCAAATTTGCCGACCATCCTACTCTCTCATCAGCCAAAATTTATAAAAACTATGCAAAAAGATGTCGATCTAGTCCTTTGCGGTCACACGCATGCTGGGCAAATTTTTCCTTTTAGTATTCTAGTTTTGCTGGATCAGGGTTTTTTACATGGGCTTTATAAGATTAATGATAAAATGCAAGCTTATGTTAGTAGTGGCGCAGGATTTTGGGGGCCTCCAGTTAGGATCTTTGCCCCAAGTGAGATCGCTATTTTAAATTTAAGCAAGGACTAAAATGAACAAGGACAATCTCTTTTCTCAAATTTTTGGCAAGGTTGCTAAATTAAACTTTTTCAAGCCGCTTCAAGAGCTTATCAACTCCTTTTATGTAAAGCTATTTAAGATCGATATGAGCGAGTTTAAGCCAGCAAGTGATTATAAAAATTTAAACGAACTTTTCACTAGAAAGCTCATAAAGCCAAGAGAATTTGACGCAGCAGATGAGATATTTATAAGTCCTGTTGATGGTACCTGCCTTAGTTTTGGCACCACGAAAGAGCTAGAAGCTTTTAGTATAAAAGGCATGAGCTATGGGCTAAAGGAGCTTTTGGGGCAGGGCGAGCTTGAGGGCGAATATGACTTTGCAAATATCTATCTTAGCCCAAAAGATTATCATCATTATCATGCGCCTTGCGATATTGCCATTAAAAAAGCCATATATATTCCGGGTAAACTTTACAGCGTGGCTGCAAAATGGCTTGCAAAAGTAGACAGCCTTTATACAAAGAACGAACGCGTAGCACTATCTTGTGAGATGAAAAATGGTAAAAAACTTTGGCTTGTTTTTGTAGGTGCGCTAAATGTCGGAAAGATGAAATTTTGTTTTGATGAGCGCATACAGACAAATGCGATGGCAAATTTTACACAAATTTACGAGTATGAAAATTTACATATCAAAAAGGGCGAGTGCCTCGGAAATTTCGAGCTTGGCTCAACTATTGTGATACTTAGCGAAAAAGATGTAATCGAATACAATCTCTTTGAAAATAAAGAGCTTAAATTTGCTGAGACCATTGGACTGATAAAATAAATACGCTAGGCATATAAGTAAAATTTTCATATCTTACTTGGCCGGTATCCTATTTGCTCAGATTTTGGTGGTTTTTTCATATATCCATATATAATATGAGCTTAAAATAGTATTAGGTATGAAAGCTTGTAAAATATAATGAGTGCATTATTTTATCTATCGAAATCTTTCTTGCTTTAATTGTGTTCTTCATTGAGCCATCAACCTCTGCAACTAAGCTATTATCTTTACTTATAAAACCCATATTGATATCACAGAGCTGATAGCATTTACATCATTGCTTGTATAGAGAAGCTTATGTATCAATAAAAATTATTAATAAGACATAAGATAACTTAGTATATTTTTCAAAAGAATTTTTATCAACTATAATAAGGAAGTTTTAATTCACCTTATACAGCCAAAGGATTAAATATTTTTTGACTATTTAGCCCAAAAGAGGGCTAAATTTAAACATTAAACCTAAAGTGCATTACATCGCCATCTTGTACGATGTATTCTTTGCCCTCAAGTCTCATTTTACCAGCCTCTTTGGCTCCGTTTTCACCGCCATGTGCGATGTAGTCCTCGTAGCCTATCACTTCAGCCCTGATGAAGCCCCTCTCAAAGTCATTGTGGATGACGCTTGCTGCTTTTGGTGCTTTCCAGCCTTTTGTGATCGTCCAAGCCCTTACTTCAACGACGCCAGCGGTGAAATAACTTATCAAATTTAGCTTTGCAAAAGACGTTCTTATGATCTTTTCAAGACCGCTTTCGCTCGTGCCAAGAGAGGCTAAAAATTCGTGTGCCTCTTCGTCGCTTAGGCCTATTAGCTCCTCTTCTACTTTGGCGCAAAGCTTGATAACCTCGTGATCTGAGGCTTTTGCGTACTCTTTTAGCGCTTTTACAAATTTATTATCTTCACTAAGCCCTTCTTCATCGACATTCGCACCATAAACTACCTCTTTTGCACTTAAAAGTCTTAGCTCTTTGTTAAGTGCCAAAAATGCCTCGCTATCTCTTTGCTCAAAGCTACTTGCACTTTTGCCTTCATTTAGGTGAGCAAGGAGTAAATTTGCTATCTCAAGCGCTTCTTTTGCGCCTTTTGCGTTTGCTTTAGCCTCTCTTGTGAGCTTTTCTATCTTTTTGTTTAGCTGCTCGATGTCAGCTAGTATCAGCTCAGTTTGGATGATCTCGATGTCTCTTACTGGATCGACGCTGCCCTCGACATGGGTGATGTTTTCATCCTCAAAGCAGCGAACTATGTGTAAAATAAGCTCGGTCTCCCTAATGTTTGATAAAAATTTATTGCCAAGTCCCTCACCAGAGCTCGCCCCTTTTACAAGGCCAGCGATATCTACGAATTCGATGGTTGAATATTGAATTTTATTAGGATTAACTATCTTTGCAAGCTCATTTAGGCGTTTATCAGGTACTGGTACGATGGCTTTATTTGGCTCGATAGTGCAAAACGGATAGTTTGCACTCTCGGCATTTTGCGCCTTTGTAAGTGCATTAAATGTCGTTGATTTGCCCACATTTGGTAGGCCTACGATTCCAACTGAAAGTCCCATCAATTCTCCTTGCTAAGTGCTTGTAAAAAGTATAAATTCATCCTAACGCCAGCTCCACTCGCACCTGCTTGGTTATATCCCCAAGCCTTTTCGCGGTACGCTGGACCTGCGATATCAAGGTGTAGCCACTTATCTTTATACTCATCTTTGATAAATTTGGCCAAAAACATGCCAGCTGTGATCGCGCCGCCATATCTGCTTGAGGCGCAGTTGCTAACGTCTGCGATCTGGCTTTTAATAAGTTCGCTAAGATAAGGGTTAAAATCAAGCGTAGTCGCTAGTTCGCCGCTATCTTCTATATTGTTTTTAAACTCGCTTTTTAGGCTCTCGCTGTTGCCCATGATGCCTGTTGTGTACTCGCCAAGCCCCACGACGCAAGCGCCAGTTAGGGTTGCCATGTCGATTAGGATGTCTGGCTTAAAGTCTTGTGCGTAGCTTAGGCAATCAGCCAAGACCAAACGTCCCTCTGCATCGGTGTTTCTTACCTCTATGCTAACGCCACTTCTTGAAATAAGCACGTCATCAGGCTTGTAGGCGTTGCCTCCGATCATATTTTCAGTGGCGCCCAAAATGGCGTGAATTTCAAATGGTAAATTTAGCTCTGCTGCGCCTTTTATGATGCCAAGTGCTGCTGCTGCGCCGCTTTTGTCTGATTTCATAGTAAGCATATAATCAGCCGGTTTCAAGCTAAGGCCACCGCTATCGTATGTTAGGCCTTTGCCGACAAAGATGATGCGTTTTTTAGATTTTTTAGGCTTGTATGTTAGATGGATGAGCCTTGGTTTATGCACACTTGCGCGATTTACCGCCAAAAATGCGTTCATATTCTCTTTTGCTAGAAATTTCTCGTCATAGACCTCGCACTTTATGCTTGTGATGCTTTTGGCTAAATTTTGCGCATCCTCGGCCATCTTTTGTGGTGTATAAATTTCTGGGATTTCATTTACGATATCTTTTGCAAAATTTGTAGCATTTGCTACTATCTCTGCCTCTTTAAAGCCCTCATTTGCAGCTTTTAGATCGACCTTTTTGCCAGCAAATTCTTCAGTAGAAAAGATGACCTCTTTAAGGGTGTATTTCTCTTTTTTCTCTTTATATTTGTTAAATTCATAGCTTCCAAGCAAAAAACCCTCAGCTAGCGCTTCAAAGCTTAGTTTTTGGCACTCCGCTACGTAAGAAGCTAGCTTTATACTCTTGATGTTTAGCGATTTTAGCGCGTTATAAGCTTTAGCGGCTGCAACTCTAAGCTCGTCAAGATCAAGCTTAGAAAGTGGCACGTAAGCTCTTTTTGCCTCGCTTAGGATGAGGACGCTATCGCCTTTGTAATTGTTAAATTTAATAGCCTCTTTATCGCCTATAAATTTATGTTTTAAGTCCTTATCTACTACGAAAATTAGTTCAATATCAGCTTTTATATCTTTTAATTTTTTATCAACTATTTGAAACTGCATGTCTTCTGTCTCTCCTTTCGTTTAAAATTTTATTTTCGATGCGCTTAAATGTGTAGATCAAAAGCCCCATAAATATGGCAACCACTGGGATAGCGACATACCAGTGCTCTTTTGCTTTTTGAAGTAGCACTAATATATGCTCGCCAAGTATCCAAGCAGGTATGGTGGTGATCGCCGCCCAGCACCAAGCGCTGATCAAATTTATAAAGGCATATTTTTTGGCGTCATAGCCGGTAAGTCCTATGCAAAGCGGTATGATGACACGAAAGCCATACATATAGCGTTGCAAAAAGATGATCGGCCAGCCGTATTTTTTCAGCATTATGTGCGCCACTGCAAATTTTCTCCGCTGCGTGTGAAGCCTTTTTGCGATGTATTTTTTATTGTAACGGCCAAGGTAGAAGTAAATTTGATCTCCCACAAAGCCTCCAAGTCCAGCAACAAAGATAGCAAGAGCGATATGCATGTGCGTGGTGTGAGCGAGAATTCCAGCCATTATTAAGGCCATCTCGCCCTCCATGATACACCAGACAAAAAGTATGATGTAGCCGTACTCTTTAAGCAGTTCTATAAAAAACTCTTCCATTCTAAACCTCTAAAACGCTGTAAATTTTAGTAAGCGACTTTAGCTTTTCGCTACCTTTTAGATCGACTAGATCTATGAGAAAGCACGCCTCTACGCAGGTTGCGTTAGTTTGATTGATAAGCTCAACTGAAGCCTTTGCAGTGCCTCCAGTGGCTATGAGATCGTCCATCAAAAGCACTCTAGCGCCCGCTTTTTCTCCAAAGGCGTCGATATGAATTTGCACTTCATCTACGCCGTATTCTAGGCTATATTTTTGAGAAAGCGTGATAAAAGGCAGTTTTTTTGGCTTGCGAATAGGCACAAAAGGTAGCCTTAGTCTTGCCGCAAGCGCCGCGCCAAAGATAAAGCCTCGTGACTCGATACCAGCGATATAGTCGATATTTGCATCCTCATATCTAGCCACCAAATGATCTATCAAAAAGTTAAATGCCTCTTTGTTATTTAGTAGCGTCGTGATGTCGCGAAAGACTATGCCAGGCTTTGGAAAATCGTTTATGCAGCGAATAGAGTTTAGTAAAAATTCTTTGCCTTTTTGATCTAAAATTTTCATAAATTTCCTTAAATTTGAGGTTATAGTAGCGCTTCGATCTTGCCTTCAAGCTCACGAATGCGCTGTCTTAGCTTGTCGTTTTCTAGGCGGTACTGGGAATTTCTTGTGCGAAGTGAGGTCACGTCGTTTTTAGTTTTGTTTAGCTCGTCTGTTAAGATGTCGATGTTGCCGAGGCTTCGTTGAAGTTGGATCTGAAATTTTCTTATGACGACCTCGGTGTCTTGGAGGTTATTTTTCATAAAATCTTTTGTCGCACGCTCTTTTTTAAGAAGCGTTTTAAAGTAAAAAACCATGACGGTTAGGTAGATCGCAGCACAAACAAGAGCAGTAAAAACGATCCACTCGCCTATCATTTGGCTTCCTTAAGCTCTATTTTTTTGATTCTTCTTTCATGTCTGCCGCCTGCAAACTCTGTCTTTAAAAATGTTTCAAGTGCTGCTGTAGCCACGCCAGCTCCAATAACCCTTGCTCCAAAAGCGATAACGTTTGCATCGTTATGTTCTCTTGCAAGTCTAGCGGTAAATTCGTCGTGACAAAGGGCACACCTTACGTTTTCATGCCTGTTTGCAGCGATTGATATGCCAATACCTGTGCCACAAATGAGCACGCCGTAGCAGTTAGGCTCAAGCTTGCTTGCTAGCAAATGCGCATAATCAGGGTAATCAACGCTATTTTTGTCATTCGTACCAAGGTTAATGACTTCGTGCCCAAGCCTTTTTATGACCTCTTTTAGCTCTGCTTTTAACTCTATACCGGCGTGATCGCAAGCGATAAAAATTTTATCTATTTTCATGAAAAATCCAATAAATTTTTTGCAGATTATAGTCAAAGTTGCATTAAAATAAAATTTTGCTTGCATGTGAGAAAAGGCTATAATTTGTGAAATTTTTAAAAGGGAAAAATATGAAAAAGACGCTCTTTTTAATGGCTTCAGTGCTAGCCTTAGCAAATGAAAATTTGATAGAGATCTACACAGATCAAACCATCGTCACTCAAAAATTTAGTGACGCAAATAGCTCTTTTAGCGCCTTTGTGCCAGAGGGTGTGGAGAGTGAGAGCATCACTATAAATGGGGATTGTGATGCGAATGCTAATCTAAAAAAGATAAGCGAAGAAAATAGCCCAAGTTACATAAAATGGAAGCAAGAAGTTATAAGCTTAAACAACAAACTTGAGGCGCTAAATGCAAGAGGCAGGTTTATAGAACAAGCTTTGGTAGGAGAAGATAAAAGTAACGACGTGACAAAAAGAGCTGATGAGTTTTATAAATTTAGCCTAGAAAATATCGAGAAAATTTCAGCTGCTAAAAGCGAGCTTGAAGCGCTTAAAGAAAATGAGCCAAAAAGCGAGATGGCTGGATTTTTGCAGCTTGATATGAAATTTGCTTGCAGTCCAAAAGAGGCGACGCTTTCATATATGGATGATGAGGCCCCAAAGACGCTAAATGAAATTTATGCAGATATGAAAAACAAAAATATCTTGATAAAACAAGAAATTTTGCTCACCAACCCTTTTGCAAGCGATGTTAAAAATTTAAAGCTCGCTATCTATCCAACCAGATATCAAAAGGCGCTTGCTCCAAGCAAGTTTTACCCTTGGTATGAGGAGAGCGAGGCAGAGGCTGATGGTTACGGCGCTTCAAAAAATATGCTAAGAGCCGCAAAAGTCACCGCTGAGGTCGCTGATATGCATGTGCAAAGAGACGAGAATGAGTTTGCCAAAATTTGGAAGATAGATGGGATAAATTTAGCAAAAGGCGAGAGCAAATATATAACTTATGACACGCAAAAAATGGACGCAAATTTTAGCGTTTTTGCTGATTTTTACGGCTCACTAAAGGCATATAACGTAGCTAGCTTTAAGCTAAATGACGATCTAACGCCAGCTAAAACGCAGTTTTATGTTAATGGCATGAGTGTCGGTAGTCCAAGCGAATTTGAGATGAAAGCTAAAGATGAGCCCTCTGAGCTATTTTTAGGACAAAACGAGCTAATCGAGCTTAAAAAAGAGCGATTAAATAAATTTAAAAAAGCTCGCTTCTTGGCAAAGACCGCATAAGCGAAGAGAACTATGAGATAAGTGTCAAAAATAACTCAAGCAAAAGTGTCGATGTCACCTTGGTCGATCGCGTGCCAGTATCTGCTGACGAGGCGGTAAAGGTCGAGATAAAGGGCTTTAATAAAAAAGATATCAGCAAAGATGGCAAGGTGGAGCTTAAATTTAGCCTTGCGCCAAAAGAGGAATTTAAAAAAGAGTACTCTTATAAGATCAAAAAGCCAAAAATTTAGAGCAAATTTGCTCTAAATTTAGCTATTTATAAAGGCGCTTGCGATATCTAAAACGTATCTTGTCGGATAAAAGATAGTGTCTTTTAAAGGCGAGACGAGGATGATGATAAGGATGACAAAGCCGTATCGCGAGATGCCCTCAAGCTTCTCTGCCAGTGCGTGAAAGCCAAAATTTCTAAGCGCATACTCGAGTGCGTGAAAGCCGTCAAGTGGCGGGATCGGATAGAGGTTGAAGATGGCTAACATCAAATTTAAAAGCGCAAGTGTAAATAAAAACTGAAGTAAAATTTCAAAGGTTTCTATGTTTAATAAAGCCTTTAGCACAAAAAGCGACAAGACGCCTAGGATGATGTTGTAGCAAATGCCAACTAGACTTACGTAAATAGCTGCCTTGTAGCCGCCATTTCGCACGACTGTGTAGGTATTTACAGGCACTGGTTTTGCCCAGCCAAACATCATGCCAGTGCTTAGATAAAGCACCAGTGGCACGATGATGGTGCCAACTGGGTCAATATGTTTTATAGGATTTATGCTAAGTCTGCCAAGGTTTTTTGCGGTGTTATCGCCAAATTTATATGCTACATAGCCGTGAGCTATTTCGTGGCCGACGATAGCGATTATTAAAGAGATGACGATAGTGGCGACTTTTATGGGGTCAAAATTAGTGAAGTCCATCAACTTCTCCCTCTTTTAGAGCTTGTTTTGTAAAAAACTCATCGTTTTCTATCGTATCTACAAAGCGTCCGATACGCTCCCAACGCACATTGTAGTTGCTGTCCCAGCTAAAATATATAAACCAAGGCTCTCCGACTATGTCCTTGTAAGCCACGCTTCCCCAAAAACGGCTATCATTTGAGTGATCGCGGTTGTCGCCTATCATGAAGTATTCATCTTTTGGTACTTTGACGTAAAATGCATTAAAGTTAAAATTTGGATTTTGCGGTAGTGAGCTAATGAGCGCTGGCTTCATAAAGATGTTTGATTTGTTTGTATTTAGCATGAAAACCATCTGCTCAAATAAATTTACATTTTCGTCGTAGTGGATGCCGCTAAATCTATATGGCTCTTTTATGAAAAGCTTACCATCAAGCTCGGTTATATCGCTACATGGGTAGCCAAATTTACTCTCTTTACCATTTAAATTTTCACGGCAGTTTGCCTTTATAAAATCATCTCCCTCTTTTGGACGCAAATACAAGGCTTTTTCGGTAAATACTATCTCATCTTCGCTTGTGGCAAAGCAGCGTTTTACAAAGTGGGTCTTTTCATCTTTTGGATAACGAAAGACGACTATATCGCCTCTTGCTGGACCATCACCTGTGATAAGATGCCCATTGTCATTTAGCTCGGGTAAAATTTTTATCTCAAGCCACGGAATTCTTGGCGTTGGTATACCATAAACAAATTTTTTTGCAAATAAAAAATCACCAACCAAAAGTGTATTTTTCATCGAACCAGACGGGATCACAAAGGCTTGAGCCACAAAGAAAATGACAAGCAAAACAATGATAACCGTGCCAGTCCAGCTCGAGCAAAAGTCATAAAATTTAGTAAAAAATTTTTTCATTATTACGCTCTTTTTTGGCTAGCTATCTTTGCTTGTGCTGCAAGGATTGTGTTATTTAAAAGCATAGCTATTGTCATCGGACCCACGCCACCAGGAACCGGCGTGATGTATGAGCATTTTGGTGCAACCTCGTCAAAATCCACATCACCTACAAGCCTACCATCATTAAGTCTATTTATGCCTACATCAACGACTACTGCGCCATCTTTTACCATGTCAGCCTTTAAGAAAAATGGCTTGCCAATGGCTGCGACAATGAGGTCAGCATTTTTGCAAATTTCTTTTAAATTTTTAGTCTTGCTGTGAGTGATCGTAACGGTTGCTGAAGCGTTTAAAAGCAAGTTTGCCATAGGCTTTCCAACAATATTGCTTCTACCTATAACAACCGCGTTTAGCCCAGCCACGTCAATACCATACGCTTTTAAAATTTCCATAACTCCAAGCGGTGTGCAAGGCACAAAGCCATCAAGGCCGCTAACAAGTTTGCCAACATTTACAGCGTGAAAACCATCTACGTCTTTTGCTGGATCAATCGTTGCTAAAACGGTGTTTGTATCTATATGTTTTGGAAGTGGCAACTGCACCAAGATGCCGTGGATACTATCGTCTAAATTTAGCACATTTATAAGTGCTAGAAGCTCTGCTTGGGTTGTATTTTCACTTAGGCGGTGAGCTACGCTTTTTATGCCGTATTCGTTGCAGGCTTTCTCTTTGGCTCTAACGTATGTTTGAGATGCTTTATCTTCGCCCACTAGGATAACAGCTAATGTAGGCGCTACGCCAAATTTTTTTAGTTCTTCAGCTCTTACTTTTACGCTTTCTTTGACCTTTAAAGATACGGCTTTGCCGTCTAAAATTTTCATACTTGATCCTTATTTAAAAGCTTTTTTAATCACAAGGGTGGTATCATACCTAAAATTAAATTAAATTTTTAAAAGAGAGGTTTATGCGGTCTGTTTTTTTGATTTTGCTTTTTTGTGTAGCGATTTTTGGTACTGATTTTATCACAAAGACCGAGTACGCCAAGATGCTATACCTAAATCCACGTGGCATAGGATGTGACAAATGTCACGGTGCAAAGGGCGAGGGTAGTCTCATATCTAAATACAAACACTTTGACAAAAAAGTAAACAAAACGGTTGACGATGAGCTTAGAGCACCAAAGATAAATGATATAGATTTTGAAAGCTTTAAAGCCGCTTTAACTAAGCCAAAAGGTGTCATGCCAAGCTATTTTTTGACAGACGAGGAGACTACGATTCTTTATGAATACATTACGAATAAGATAAATACTCCTTCAAAAGCAGCAAAAGCGCAAAATTTAAGTAAGCCAGTTTCCACTGATACGACACAAAAACAGCCAGAGCAATCTGCCAAAGCCGCCCCTGCTACAAAACCAGCAGAGCCAGCTAAAACTGCACCAACTAAGCCAGCTGAGTCAGCAAAAACTGCCACTACGCAAGCACCAAAGTCGACAGTGAAACCAGTAACAAATCAAAAAGATAATCAAAAGACAAATTTAAAAACACAAAATCAAAAGGATAAAAAATGACAAATAAAGAAGCATTTAGCGAAGCCAAAAAATACATCCCAGGTGGTGTAAATTCACCAGTGCGTGCATTTGGCAGTGTTGGTGGTGAGCCTGTAATGATCGATCACGCTAGGGGTGCTTATATCTATGATGTCGAGGGCAAAAAGTATCTTGACTTTATCCAAAGCTGGGGACCGCTCATATTTGGCCACTGCGACAAAGATATCGAAGAAGCGATCATCTCTGCTGTAAAACAAGGCGTATCTTACGGTGCGCCATCTCCAAAAGAGACAGCTCTAGCAAAGCTTATCTGCGATGAATTTAAGCAAATAGATAAAATTCGCTTCGTTAGCTCTGGCACAGAGGCCACTATGAGCGCTATTAGAGTGGCTAGAGGATATGCTAAAAAAGATGGACTAATAAAATTTGAAGGCTGCTATCACGGACACAGCGATGCACTTCTTATAAAAGCAGGAAGTGGCGCTACGACATACGGCAACGCTTCAAGCAGCGGTGTGCCACAAGATGTTGTGAAAAACACTTATCTAGCAGTTTATAACGATATCGAGAGCGTAAAAGCCATCTTTGAAAATAATAAAGACAAAATCGGTGTCGTCATAATCGAGCCTATCGCAGGAAATATGGGGCTTGTACCAGCTGATAAGAAATTTTTAGAGGAGCTTAGAGCGCTTTGCGATAAATTTGGCGCTGTGCTTATCCTTGATGAGGTTATGAGCGGTTTTAGAGCTTCTCGCCTTGGCTCATATCCATTTCACGAGGTGGACGCTGATCTCATCACATTTGGCAAGGTTATAGGCGGAGGCATGAACGTCGCTGCATTTGGTGGCAAGGCTGAGATAATGGACTGCTTAAGCCCAGATGGCGCTGTCTATCAAGCAGGCACGCTAAGTGGCAATCCAGTGGCGATGAGTGCCGGCATAGCAGCTATTTCAAAGATAAATAGTGATCTAAATTTATACGCTAGGCTTGAAAAGCTTGCTATAAAACTAATGGACGGCTTTAAAGAAGCTGCAAAAAGCGCTGGCATCACTATCCAAACTGATGTTCGTGGCTCGATGTTTGGCTACTTTTTTACAGATCACGTGGTAAAAAACTACGATGATGCGCTAAAGAGCGACACAAAGCTCTTTGCTAAATTTCACCAAGCGATGCTTAAGCGTGGAATTTATCTAGCACCAAGCCAGTTTGAGACTGGATTTATCTGCGATGCGATGAGTGAAGCCGACATTGATCTAGCGGTAAGCGCAGCTAAAGAGGCGTTTTTGGAGATAAAAGCCTAATGGCAAAATTTAAGATAAAAGATATCGTAGCGGGTGCTGAGCAGCTAAGCCTTGGCGTTTCAATCGTAGTCGCGATCTTGCTTGGCACCGGACTTGGGTATTTTGTAAAAAAGGCTACAAATTTCACGCCAGCTCTTTGGATAGGCTTTGCTATTGGCATCGCAGCTGCTATTTTAAACGTCTATAAAGCTTACAAAGCACAGATAAAAAGCTTAGATGAGCTAAAAGATGAAAGCAGATACAAAGGCTACACAAAAGACGATGATGAGGATGATTAGTAGGCTTTTGATTTGCTATTTTGCGCTTTGGCTAGCTCTTAGTGTGATTGGCAAATTTATATCAAATCAATTTTTCATAAGCTCGCAAATTTCATTTTTTGCCTCGCTTATCATCTTAACGGCTAGCTTTTTTGCCTATAAAAACCGCATAAATTCTCGGCTAGAAAATGCAAGAGATGAAATTTTAGCCAAGATAGAAGAAGAGGACGATGAAGATGATGAAAATTTGGTGCAAAATAAGACAAAAGAATTTAGCCTAAAAGAAGAAAAAGCAAGGCTAAAAAAGCAGAAATTTTCATTTAAAGATAAAAGTTTCGCAGCAGCCTTTATGCCTTACCGCTTGGTGGCTTATGCGATACTTTTTTTTGGATTTATTTTTTTAAAAAATGAAAATTTACTAAATGTGTCTGGCTTTTTAGTTGGGCTTGCTCCGATGCCTATTGGCGCATTTATTTTTGGGCTTATAGAGAATAAGTTTAATACCACAAAGGATACTGATGGCAAGTAGCTTTAGGATCATCCGCTCGATGGGACCGCTATTTTTGGGCATGAGTTTGCTTTTTATCGGAAATGGCCTAGTCATCGCATCTTGTAGCGCACTTCTTAAGCAAAACGGAGTGGGTGAGCTAGAGATCGGATTAATTAACACGGGCTTTTTTGTGGGTGCGTTAATTAGCACCATTACAGCTCACAGAGTCATCTCAACTACTGGCCACATCAGAGCATTTGCCATCTTTTCAGCCATTTTTGCAGTCTCAGCTATGCTTCATGCGGTAAATCAAAATTTAGTATTCTGGGCGATATTGCGTGCATTTTTGGGATATTGCTATTACGCACTTTTGATGGTTATAGAAAGCTGGCTAAATGCAAAAATTCCAAATAAAATAAGATCTCGTGTGATAGCCTTTTATGAAGGCGTTTTTTACACAAGTTTTGGACTTGGCATTTTGATCTTGGCGCTTGATCTTAATACCTTTGAAATTTTTATTATAAGTGCAGCTTTTATCATGCTCTCAAGCATTCCATTAAATTTGATCCGTATAAATCAGCCTCAAATCCCAGAGCGTCAGCCCATAAACATCCCAAAAATTTTTGGTATCGTCCCGCTCGCTCTTGTTGGTGCGCTCATTGCAGGCTTAGCAATAAACGGCTTTTTTTCGATGGCAAGCCTTTTTGTCTTGCTTCAAGGATACGGCACAAAAGAGGCGTCATTTTTTATGACGGTTGCGATGATCGGAGGCTTTTTAGCTCAAGTTTTTATCGGTAGTTTCTCTGATAGATATGGCAGAAGGCCAGCTATTTTGCTTTGTAGTAGTGTGGCTTTAATAAGTGCGGTTTTGTTTTTACTAAATGGCAAAAATTTAACGATTGAATATCTGCTTTCATTCTTTTTCGGGGCTGGAATTTTTTGCACATATGGACTTTCGCTCGCTAGGGCAAATGACGAGATCACAGACAAGACAAAGAGCGTGCAAGTCGCACGTGCCTTGCTATTTAGCTACTCTTTGGCTTCGCTTTTCTCACCGCTTCTTATGAGCTATGCGATGAAAATTTTTGGAGCATTTGGTTTTATCTATGTTTATTTGGTGCTTTTTGCTGGACTTATTTTATTTGCACTAACGCAAAAGACAATACCACAGCACATGAGAAAAGAGTATAACGATAGGCTCGTTGCAAGGACGGCTGGCATAGCTACTATTGAGCAAAATGGAAAATTTGCCGATAGAAAAAATAAAAAGTAAAAAATGGACGTAGGAAATTCTTTGAATATATCAAATACCTCGGTTCAAACCGGACAAAATACTACTCAAAATGTGCCAGTTCGTAAAAATGAAGGCTCGCTTTTTAAAAAACAGCCAAGCGTACAAACGCCTAATGAGCAGAGCATTTCAGAGACACTTGATAATGTTGGAAAACTCGTTGCAAGAGTGCTTGATGATCTAAAAAGTGCTTCAAGTCTTAGCAAGGCTGAACAAATTTTATCTCAGGCAAAAGATACGAAAATCGCTCCAAATTTAGCCAGCGAGCTATCAGACCTTGCAAAAAGTTTAGAAGCAGAAGCAACGCAAAATGAAAGCCCTGAGATAAAGAACCTTGCACTAAAGCTAAAAGAATTTCTAAAACCAATAGCTGATTTAAAAGCCGGCTCACTAAATGATCAGATCAAAAACTCAGGCGTAATGCTTGAAGCAAATTTAAAAGACGCACTTAGCCCAGAAAAGCTTCCAAGCTCGGTTCAGAAGCTGCTAAGCGATATAAAAAATCTCTCAAGCGGGAATTTGCTAAATCAAATTTTAACCCTAAATGATGAAAAATTAGACAATCAAAACTCTTTTTCAAAACTTGCTTCTATACTTGAAAAAGCGAGCAATGACGCAAAAAATATCCTTGATAACTCAAGCATAAAAACCCTTTTAAAAGATGTTGATAAACTTGATAGTGTGGTTAAATTTTTAGATAAAAATTTTTCAAAAGATCAAAATGGCGAGCTAGTAAAAAATCAAATAGGCAAAATGCAAAATTTCATCTCAAATTTAAGCGAGAAAGTCGCAAGCCTAGCAAATGAAAAGCTAAATCAAAATTTTGGTTTTAGCCAAAATCACAAAGAACTAAAAACTATCCTTGATAGCATAAAAAACGATCTAAAAACGCTAAATAATATAGGCGATGAAGCAGGGCTTGTAAAAGCGTTTAATGAGATGAGCGATGTTTCAAAGGATGGTAGCTTGCAAGATAAGCTCCAAAGTGCGGCGAGGCGTCTTGCTCATAGCCTAAGTCTTGCTGATGCTAAGGCAAGTTTGGCTAAAAATGAGCTAAGTGAGAGCAAGGCGCTTTTAAAGCAGTTAAATCTCGCCACAAACGATATAAATAACATTACGACTAAAAATAGCAGCGAAATTTCAAAAGTGCTAAGCCAAGATATAAAAAGCACGCTTTTAAATATCAGTGAAAAGAGTCAAAACCCGCAAAGCGTAAATGCCGCAAATAAGATGATTTCACAGATTGAGATGCATCAAATGATATCAAGCCTTCAAGGCGGGATTCAAACTTATATGCCTTATATTTGGGACGGCGTTGAGGGTGGAAATATCGCATTTAAGCAAGGCAAAAAGGATAAATTTTACGCTCAGATCGATCTAAATTTTAAGAAATTTGGACAGATAAATGTGATGGTTGGACTTATTGATAAAAGATACATCGATCTCTCGGTAGCTACGCAAACAAATGAGTTTAAGGAGCTAATCCTTTCAAACTCTAGTGAATTAAAACAAGCAATATCAAAGCTTGGGCTTATAGTTTCAAACTTTAATATCAAAACTTTGTCAAAAGTAAAGCTAAATGATAGATTTAAAAAATTTGGTGGCCTTGATGTGGGCTTTGATAAGAAAATTTAATGCAAGTAAATAAGAAAAAAGCAGTAGCTCTTGGCTACAACAGGTCTAAAGACAATGCTCCAAGAGTGCTGGCTAGTGGCGCTGGCGAGATAGCAAATAGAATAATTGATCTAGCAAAAAAACATGATATACCGATCAAAGAGGATCCTGATCTTATTGAAATTTTAAGCAAGGTTGAAGTTGATCAAGAAATTCCACCAAATTTATATAAAGCTGTCGCTGAAATTTTTAGCTTTTTATATAAGATCACAAAGAAATGATCTATAAATTTGCTTAAAAGTTAGCAAGGCATATAAAGAGTGGCAAGGATATTGACGATATACAAAAAAGTGGCGTAAGCTAAATATTAAATTAAAATTTTAAAGGCTATTTGTGGCACAAAAATTAATATTAATAGGGGCGTCTACTGGCGGGCCTGGGCATTTAAAAAAGTTATTAAAAAACGTAAAACTAAATGGAGCTATCATCGTGATAGCCCAGCACATGAATAAAATGTTTATAAACTCTTTTGCTATGCAAATCGGAAAAGAGTGTGGCTTGGATGTTGAAATTTTAAATGAGAGGAAAATTTTAAAAGAAAATACCGTATATGTCTGCGAACAAAATGTAGTGGTATCACCAAATTTACCAATCAGTGCAAAGCCAAATACAGAAGAAAAGACTATATATACGCCAAATGTTGATGTGTTGTTTAAATCTGGAGTCGGGATTTGCAAAAGCGCAAATGTCTTAGCTATCTTACTAACTGGTATCGGAGATGATGGTGCATCTGGGCTTGATAAGCTTTATAAGGCTGGAGCAAAATGTATAGCTGAAAATGAAGAGAGCGCGATAGTTTATGGTATGCCAAAACGTGCAAAAGAGCTAAATCAAAGCTTAAAATCATTAAATCTAACTATGATAAAAAAAGAGCTGGAGGATTTTTTAAATGCTATTAACTAATGACGCGAAAGATACAAAAACAATGCAAACAAATACTTCACAAGATATGGATAGTTTTAATGAATTTATGAATGTTATCAAAACTCTTTGCGGAGTTGATCTGGAGCCAAAAAGAGATATTACGTTGCAGCGAATTACCATTTTTATTAGGGATCGCCAGATAAAAAGCTTTAAAGATCTTGTTTCAATGATAAGATATAACTCAAGCTTACGACAAGACATTTTAAATCTAGTAACTGTAAATGAGACTTATTTTTATAGAGAGTTACCTCAACTTAAAGATGTGATCTATTACGCAAAGGAGCTTGGAGGAGCTAGAATTTTATGTGCTCCTTGCTCTACTGGAGATGAGTCATATTCGCTCGCGATGCTTGCTTATGAGATGGGATTTAAACAGCATGAAATTTCAATCGTAGGTATAGATATAAACTCAGAAGCCATAGCAAGCTGTCAAAATGGTATTTTTAGTGAGAGGAGCTTGCATAGGTTAAGCGATTTTCAAAAAGAGAGATTTTTTACAAAAGTCGATGATAAATTTAAGATAAAAAAAGAAATTTTACCAAGGTGTGAGTTTAAAATTTTAAATGTTTTTGATGATGCTATTTTTAATCTAGGAAAATTTGATATCGTGCTTTCAAGAAATATGATGATCTATTTTGATGATGATTTTAGATTAAAATGTGTTGAGAGGCTTCATAAATTGCTTAAGCCAGATGGTAGGCTTTATGCTGGGCACGCCGATCTTGTGCCTTACACTCCAGCTTATGAAAAGCGCTTTTCAAATGGAACTACCTACTATTTGAAAAAATAAAAATTTGCCAAGTCGCCTTTTAACTTGGGCGACTTAATTTAAAATCAATCACCTTATTTTGTAGCTTTTTAATACGATGTGATAGTAAAAAGCCCCTACAAAAAAGAGGCTTCCCATAAAACTTGCAATCATCTCAACGCTAAGTCCAATATCATAAAGCAGTCCAATGACAAATGAAATGAGAGCGCTAAAGCCAAGAAAAACCATATCGTTATATGCAATCACTCGGCCATAAAATTCTTTTTTACAGTTTTGCTGAAGCATTGTATAGGTGTAGCTCCAAAGACTTGATGTGAAAAACCCAGCAAATATAATGCCAATAAGCGATAGATAAAAATTCCAAAGCGATAAAGCCCAAATGATGATACCAAGGCCTTGACCGATATATACGAAAATAAGCGTATTTTTATTTATAAATTTACTAAGTATGGCTGGAGCAAACATAAGCGAAATGGATCTTGAGGTATTTAATAGTCCTATAATTAATGATGTCGAGAGTAAATTTGCATATTTGTAATCAGCCAAAAGTGCGATCAATGCGTCATAAGCGGTAATGCCAACAAAGGCGTGCAAAAATATAAGACGCACGATGAGTCTATTTTCTTTTAAATACACAAGGCCATTTTTTAGCATTTTTAGAGGCTTTTCTATAAATTCTGGCTTTAGACCTTGCAAATTTAAAAAATATAAAAATCCAAAGCTAAGAATGTATAGTATGCCATCAAGCAAAAAGGCGCTTTTTATCCCAAAAAAGTGTATATAAACTCCAGCAAGCCCCATGCCAGCGGTGTATGAGACTGCCCAGATGATAGAGTGGATCTCGTTTGCGAGTTTGAGATTTTCTTTGCTTAAAATTTTTGGCAGTACGCTCATTTCCACTTGAAAATACATTCCGCCAGTGCCATTTCTAACAAAAATGATGAGTAAAAGTAGCCATAAAAAATCAAGTGAGTCTATAAAAAGAAGCATAAAAACGCTTATCGTCTCAACTGCCATCATGATGACAAGCATTGGTTTTGGGCTAAATTTATCAACTAAAATTCCACTAAACGGAGCTATGACAACACCTGGGATAAATGCCATCGCTGCACTTAGCGTGATCGCCCAAACAGGAGCGTCAAGCTTGATAAGAAGGGTAAAAATACCTGTGTGCGAAAACCATACGCCAAAATAGCATATAAGCTGAATGATGCTTAAGAGGCGAAAATTTCTCTCTTCTTTTAAAAGTTTAAGATATTCTTTCAACTTATTGATTCCACATTAGCGTTATTTGCTCTATCTTTGTTTCATCTGGGATATCGTTTAGACTTGTTACCTCTTTGACAAGTGGATTTTTTAGTGTGATTAGCATATCGTGGCTATCTATTTTTAGATAGATATTGTTTTTGTCACTACTAAATTTAGAAATAACAAGAGAATTTTTTATATCTTTGAAATTTGATTTAAGGCTGATATTTCCTGGAGTTTTAAACTCGTTTGAGTAAATTTCAATGCTTGTGATAATGCCATTTAGCAAGGTGTATTCAAAAATTCTTTCACTTTTACTTGTTACGATGTAGCTGTTTTCTTTTTTTGTGTTATCTCGTTTTATGTTTTTTGAGCCATAAATTTTTATCACATCTCTATTTGCTGATTCGTTTGTCAGCTCTGCAAAAAAGCCTTTGCCAAAGAGATTTTTTTGATCTTTATCTTTTTTATATCGTCCGCTTATGTGAGCATTTTTACAAATTTTATCGTTTGCTACTAGAAAAATTGCATTATTTATCCTGTGTATGCTTAGAGCAATTCCTTTTTCATCTAAAAGGTAAAAAATTCCTTTGTCGTAAAGTAGCTCAGAGCTAAACTCGCAAAGTGGCGAGCCATTTTTTAACGATGAATAAAAACTTATTTTTGCGCCATTTTTACTTGGCACGATTACAATGTCTAAAAAGTTATCTTTGTTTTTAAATTTATAAAATTTAGCAAAAAAACTATCTTTGTAAGCTTTATTTACCGGTTCAAAATTATAAATTTGAGCTAGCACGCCAACTCGCTTATTTTTCTTGTCATCAAGTTGAAGAAGTGAGTTTTTATTTGGTGCGAAGTAGCTAAGATTGCCATTTTCATCTTTTAAAATGATAGCACTATCATCAACATCAAATGTGCCATTTTTTTCAACTAAGCTTACTTCTTTATCCATAGTAAGCATTGTTTTTGTGTAGGTTTTATCTTTATTTAGCGTAATGATAGTTTTTATGCCTTCGCAGTTTGGGCAAGGCAAAATAGTGTGAAAACTACTATAAATTGAGTTTGGAAGTATTAGCTTTTCTGGCTTTTTGGGTGTATTTGCCTGAACTAGCGGTTTATCTTCTTTTACTGTATTTTGTATGTTTTGTTGTGGCTCTAAATTTTCATTTTTTGCGCAGCCAAGGATGAAAAATGAGATAAGTATGGCAAAAAGATATTTCATTTGCAACTCCTTAAAAATTGCAAAATTATATCATTTTGCCTTTAAAATTTATTTTACGCGTTTAAAGATGTATTTATCTTTTAGCTCGCCAGTGACCTCTTTTTGATCCATATCTAGCATTTTTAGGTTCTCGCCTTCTATTTTATAAAAGCTTTTTTCTTTATACTCATCAATCGTTGTTATCACACCATTTTTGACTGAGTATTTGCCCTTGCTAACGGCTTTGTAGTTGTCTTTTGACTTGTAGTTCATCACACTTTCAAATGTGCCGTCTTTTTTTAGTGTAAGGGTTGAGTCTATGCCCATGCAGCTAGCGCAAGGTAAAAATGCCTTGTAAGTGCCCTCGATGCTGTTTACTGGAGCCATGCAGCTACCTTTTACTTCACATTTGCCTTGTGGGACATTTGCGTTTTGGCTAGATGAGGCACAACCTGCCAAAAGTAGGGCCGCACTTAGTGCAAATATAAAATTTTTCATGCTAATCCTTTTTGAAAATAAAATTTAAAATGTATTATAATACTTAAGAAAATAACAAATTATAAATTAAAGGAGTAAAAATGCAAATCGAAGCATTTGGCGTTTTAGTCGTAGTTCTGGTTATCTTTGCGTTCTTGTTTTTAAAGGCTGGCATCAAGATCGTCTCACAAGCTGATAATCTACTCATCGAGCGACTTGGTAAATTCCACAAAGTGCTTGATGGCGGATTTCACATAATCATCCCATTTGTCGATCAAATAAGAGCGATCATTACCGTAAAAGAGCAGCTTGTAGACATCACAAAACAGCAAGTCATCACAAAAGATAACGTAAATATAAGCGTCGATGGTATCGTCTTTTTAAAGGTGTTTGACGCAAAAATGGCGGTTTATAACGTAGATAACTATAAGCGTGCCATTGCAAATTTAGCCATGACTACGCTTCGTGGCGAGATAGGTGCTATGAATCTTGATGACACGCTAAGCTCACGTGACCGCCTAAATGCCGCACTTCAAGTAGCTCTTGGCGATGCAGCTGGCAACTGGGGTGTAAAGATCATGCGTGTAGAAATTTCTGAAATTTCTGTTCCACTTGGCATCGAAGAGGCGATGAATATGCAGATGAAAGCTGAGCGTGAAAAACGTGCGATCGAGCTAAAAGCCTTGGCTGAAAAAGAGGCACTAATACGCAACGCAGAGGCGCTAAAACAAGAAAAAGTACTTCAAGCAGAGGCTATAGAGCGTATGGCTGATGCGAAAAAATACGAGCAAATCGCCATAGCAACGGCTCAAAAAGAGGCTATGGATATGATAAATGATAGTATGAGCAAAAACGCAAATGCAGCAGAATTTTTGCTCGCGCGCGATAGAGTCGGGGCATTTAGCGAGCTAGCTAAAAATAGCTCAAAAGATAAAATTTTAGTCCCTTATGAAGCGACTGAACTAATTGGCTCTCTTAGCGTTTTGAAAAATTTTCTAGCTAAGGATAAGGCGTGATCAGCCCTTTTATAATGATAGCAATCGGTGTAGTTTTATGCATCACCGAGTTTATCTTTTTCTCATTTTATTTGCTATTTTTTGGCATAGCTTTTATCGTAGTTGGAGCTATAAATTTTGGTTTTAGTTTTGCTTGGAGCTATCAAATTTTAATTACAGCAGCGATTGCGATCGTGCTCCTTGTGCTTTTAAAAGCGCCGTTAAAGAGTAAATTTATGTCCAGAAAAGAGAGTTTTAACGAGGAATTTTTAGACGAAGCCGGAGTTGGTGAGATCAGAGAAAATATGGTCTATTTTAAAGGCACTCTTTGGAAATATGACGGAAATTTAGCTAACGGAGAGAAGGTGACGGTTCTTGGCGCCAAAGGTGACAAGGTGATATTAAAATAAAAGTGCCATTTGGCACTTTATACTATTTTGCGTGGGCTGGGCAGCCTGCTGGCATTTGCTCATGCATCGCCCCTTGCATGCCATGATGTGGGCAGCTTGGCATATTTTCTTGCATCATTTTTTGATGATGAGCACATCCGCAACTTGCACCTTGAGGCCCTGCTGGCTTTGGCTCATTTTTGGCACAACCAACTAAAAATAGGCCTATAACTGCGGCTAAAACTATCTTTTTCATATTTGCTCCTTAAAAAAGTTTGCATATTCTATCTGCTAAAGTTAAAAATTTGGTAACGACATGATTTATCATATTTAAAAGCATTTTTGGCTAAACTTTCGCCCAAAAATAAGCAAAATAAAAGGTTAAATTTGAAAAGACTTAGTGTAAATGAAGCCATCGATCTTATAGAAAATGCACCGCTTCACGAGCTTGGCAAGATGGCGCTAGCTAGAAAAAAAGAGCTTCATCCAGAAGGCATTACGACCTTCATCGTAGATCGCAACATCAACTATACAAACGTCTGCTGGGTGGATTGTAAATTTTGCGCATTTTACCGCCACGCAAAAGAAGAGGACGCTTATGTGCTAAGTTTTGAGGAGATCGGCAAGAAGATCGAGGAGCTTATCGCCATTGGCGGCACGCAAATTTTATTTCAAGGTGGCGTTCATCCAAAGCTAAAGATCGAGTGGTACGAGGAGCTTGTCGGCTACATCAGCAAGCACTATCCAAGCATCACGATACATGGCTTCTCAGCCGTTGAGATCGACTACATCGCAAGAGTTTCAAAAATTTCTACAAAAGAGGTCTTAAGACGCCTAAACGAAAAGGGCCTATACTCGATGCCAGGGGCTGGAGCGGAAATTTTAAGCGACCGCGTGCGTGACATCATCGCCCCTAAAAAATGCGACACCGCAGACTGGCTTCGCATACACAAAGAGGCGCACGAGCTTGGCATGAAGACGACTGCGACGATGATGTTTGGCACGGTTGAGAGCACTCGTGAGATCGTAGAGCACTGGGAGCACATCAGAAATTTACAAGATGAAACGGCTGGGTTTAGGGCATTTATACTTTGGAGTTTTCAAGGGCTAAATACAAAGCTTATGCAAGAATTTCCAGAGATCAAAAAGCAAAGCTCAAATGTCTATCTAAGACTTCTTGCGGTTTCAAGGCTCTTTTTGGATAACTTTAAAAATATCCAAAGCAGCTGGGTCACGCAGGGCAGCTACGTTGGTCAGCTAGCGCTTCTTTTTGGCGCAAACGACCTTGGCTCGACCATGATGGAAGAAAATGTCGTAAAGGCCGCAGGGGCTAGCTTTAGGATGAATCAAGACCAGATGATCGAGCTTATAAAAGATGTCGGAGAAATTCCAGCCAAGCGTAACACAAACTACGATATTTTGGAGAAATTTTAGATGAAAATTTTAGATATCAATGTAAAAAATGTAAAAATTCCAGTCGTTTTTGAAAGCTCAAAAGCGATGCCAGTAGTGAGCCTAAAACTAGTTTTTAAAGCAGCTGGTAGCTCGCAAAATGGCAAGCTAGCAGGCCTTGCAAGGCTAAGTGCAAATTTACTAAACGAGGGCGATATGAAGCTAGGCTCGGCCAAATTTGCTAAAGAGCTTGAAGTGCGGGCGATCAGCCTAAATGCAAGCTGCGGCTTTGAGATATTTTGCATCGAACTAAACTGCCTAAAAGAGCACTTTGCCTTTGCGTGCGGCAAACTAAAAGAGCTTATAAGCGCTCCAAATTTAACTGATGAAATTTTAAATAGGTGCAAAACCGTCACACTTGGCGAGATCGCAGCAAACGAAAACGACTTTGACTACTTAGCAAGGCAAGGACTCTTTGAGCTTTTATACCCAAAAAGCGTGCTCTCTCTGCCAAGTATCGGCACGAAAAAGAGCATTAAAGCTATAACGCTTGAAGATGTGAGGAAATTTTTAAACGAGCATTTAGACCTTTCAAATTTACTTTGCGTGCTAGGCGGTGACATCGATGAGAAGCAGACAAAAGAGCTAGCTGGAGTTTTAGAAATACTAAAACCTGGCAAGGTGCGAAATCTAGAGCGCTTTAGTCCAAGCGACAAGTGCGAAAGTAGCGAGATCATCAGGCAAAGCGAGCAGGCATACATCTACTTTGGCGCGCCATTTAACGTAAGACCTGAGGAGAAATACAAAGCCGCAGTGGCGACATTTATCCTAGGCGAGGGTGGCTTTGGCTCAAGGCTCATGGAGGAGATCCGCGTGAAAAGAGGGCTTGCATATAGCGCCTACGCTAGAAATTTGCTAAATCTCTCTTACAGTCAGCTATACGGCTACATGCAGACAAAAAATGAGAAAAAAGATGAAGCTATCGCCGTTATAAAAGAGGAAATTTTAAAATTTAGTAAAAAAGGCGTTAGCAAGGCCGAGCTTGAGCAGGCGAAGAAATTTTTACTTGGCTCGTTGCCGCTTAGACTTGAAACGCTATTTAAGCGCCTTGACATCGCGCAGGGCGAGTTTTATGAGCATGGTGAGCTTGGGGCATTTTTAAAGGACCTTGATAAAATTTCAGCCCTTTCGCTAAGCGAGCTAAATAGCTTCATAAAAGCCCACGCAGAGATCAATCAGCTAAGTTTTTGCGTCTTAAAAAATGAAATTTGAAGCAAGCGATAGAGCAAAACTTCTAAAAATAGGCGTGCTTAGCCTGCTTGACCTTGCTCTCGTGCTACCAAAGGGCTTTGAGGATACGACGATCGCTAAGAGCCCAAGAGAAGGGCAGGTCTGCATAAATGTAAAGATCACTTCGCTCGCCTCGCGCCCTGGAATGCTAACGGCGCTTGCCTTTTGCGAGCAGTGGCAAAGCAGCGTAAAGATCGTCATTTTTAACGCAAAGTCCTGGCACTACGGCGCTTTTAAAATGGGCAAAGAGATGGCGATATATGGGCTTTGCTCCTACGCCTTTGGCTCGTGGCAGATCGTAAATCCAAAAATCACCACAAAAATAGGCCAGATCGTGCCTAAATTTAAGACCGAGCTAAAAGATGATGAAGTCAAAAAGCTTATTTTAAAATATATAAATTTACAAAATTTATTAGCCGAGGGCTTAAGTGAGCGAGAGGCTAAATTTCTAGCTAACCTGCAAAGGCTAGATGAGCAAAGCGTGCAAATTTTATACCACCTAAAAAATGATGGCGAGGGCGTGCAAATATTAAAATTTGTAGAAATTTTTAACTACATAAAAAAGCTAAGTGCTAAAAAAACCTACTTTAAAAGCCCAAAAATAAAGCTTTTTGATATAAACTCTTGGCTTAAGAGTTTGCCATTTACGCCGACAAATGACCAGCTAAACGCGATAAATGATATCAGAGACGACCTTAGCGCTGTGCAGGCAAAAAGGCGCGTCATAATGGGCGACGTGGGAAGTGGCAAGACATTAGTGATCCTAGCAGCTGCTCTTAGCGTATATCCTCAAAGTGCTATTTTGATGGCGCCAACAAGTATCTTAAGCGAGCAAATTTTTAACGAAGCAAAGAGGCTATTGCCGCCATTTATGAATGTGATGTTGGTTCAAAGTGGAGAGAAAAAGATAGACTTTGGTGGGGCAAATTTGATTATTGGTACGCATGCGCTACTCTTTCACGAGCTGCCAAACTCACCGCTAGTCATGGTAGATGAGCAGCACCGCTTTGGCTCAAACCAGCGCAAAAAGATAGAGGAGCTGGCCTCAAACGAGGACGAGCGAGCAAATTTCGTTCAGTTTTCAGCTACTCCCATACCAAGGACGCTAAGTTTGATCCGGTCTGAGATCGTTAATTTTAGCTTTTTAAAGCAGATGCCGTTTAAGAAAAATATAACGAGCCAAATTTTAGGTGCTAGCGAGTTTGGCTACCTGCTCACTCACATCAAAAAACAGCTTGCGGGCGGCTTTCAAGTAGCCATCATCTATCCGCTAGTTGAGAGCAGCGAGAGCTCAAACTACCAAAGCCTAAATGAGGCGCAGGGCTTTTGGCTAAAGAATTTCAAAAATGTCTTTGTCACGCACGGCAAGGATAAAGAAAAAGAGGAAATTTTAAGGCGCTTTAGGGAAGAGGGTGAAATTTTGCTTTCAACCACTGTTATTGAGGTCGGGATTTCGCTGCCAAGGCTAAATACGATAGTGATCGTAGGGGCTGAGCGGCTGGGGCTTGCCACGCTTCATCAGCTGCGCGGTAGAGTAGGGCGAAACGGCGGCGATGGATACTGCTTTTTATTTACCAAGCTAAAAGAGGCGCCAGCTAGACTAAAAGAATTTTGCGCGACAAATGACGGCTTTAAGGTGGCTGAGCTTGATCTGAAAAACCGACAAAGCGGCGATATACTAAACGGCTTTTTTCAGCACGGGGCGACCTTTAACTTCTACGACTACGAGGATGATATCACACAGGCTGCAAAGATGAGAGTGGCGGAATTTAAAAATAACGTTTAGTGGCTATTTTAGTCTAAAATTTTGATTTTCTTTTACTGGCTCTTTTGACTTGTTTAAATTTTTTATAATTTATCGAATTTGAAATGAGTGGCAAGGCTAAGCTTTGTAAAATTTATAAAATTATTTTTCTACTCTACGCTCTTTGCATACATTTTCGCATGGTATGCCGTCACGATCACGATCAAACCCACTGCGTCCGCATTTTCTTAGATAGTGATATGCCTCTTCGCAACTTTTCATCTCTTTGCAGTAGCGTTTAGAACAATCAAATTTATCCGCCGCGTTTGCCATCAATGCAAAAAATAAAATCAAAACTACTTTTTTCATTTTTACTCCAAAGGCAGTATTAAATAAGAAAAATAATACAAAAAGCGCTCTCAAAAGAATTTCTCTTTTGAGAGTATAAATTTAAAGAGGATATGTTAAACAGCACTCTCTTTTTACTTCGTCGATGTAGCTCACGTTTAAATTTAGTCCGTAAAGCTTGCTTAAATTTTCGCTTCTGATGATCTCATCAACCGTGCCAAATCCAACCTCGCCATCACCCTTTACAAGTGCTACATATCCGCCAAGAAGTACGGCAAAGTCAGGGTTGTGAGTGGTTAGCACGACTGAGTAGCCAATCTCTTTTAGCCACTTGAGTGTGCGTAAAAATTTATACTGGTTGCCGTAGTCAAGCGCGCTCGTTGGCTCGTCAAATATGATCATTTTTGGTTGCGCAGCCATCGCACGAGCGATCATACACATCTGCTTTTGACCGCCACTCATTTGAGTGATAAATTTCTCTTCAAGGTGCTCGATCTCAAGCTTTTTGGTGTAAATTCTAGCGATCTCCTCATCCTCTTTGCTAGGTCTTGCAAAGATGCCAAGGTGCGCCGCGCGTCCCATTGTTATAAATTCGAGTCCAGTGTAGTCATACTCGGTAACCTCGCTTTGAGCGACATACGCCATGATCTTAGCGCGCTCTTTGTTGCTTAGGCTATCAACGTTTTTGCCATCAAGGAAAATTTCTCCAGAAACTGGCTTTAGCGAGCCACTTATCAAGCCTAGGGTTGTTGATTTGCCAGCTCCATTTCGACCAAGAATGGTTAAAATCTCACCTGCACCTATCTTTAAATTTACATTTTCTAGTTTGCCAGCCCCATTTGGGTAGCTAAAGTTTAAATTTCTAACTTCAAGCATCACGCAACCTTTTTATTTCGCCATAAAACCCAGACGAAAAATACTGTGCCGATAAAGCCGGTAAGTACGCCAAGAGGCACTTCGCTCACGCTTATGCTACGAGCTAATGTATCTACAAATAGTAAAAACATCGCACCCATAAATATGCTTGCTGGCATGCTTTTTATGTTGTTTGCACCAACTAGCATACGCGCTAAGTGAGGCATGAGAAGTCCCACCCAAGCGACTATACCGCTTATGCAGACGCTGCAGGCTGTAAGAAGCGTAGCGCAGATGATGATGACAGCGCGCTCAAAAGCCACATTTACGCCTAGTCTTGCCGCACTCTCGTCGCCAAGAGAGAGCAAATTTATACGCCAGCTCATGGCTATTAGCAAAACGGCGCAGATGATCATCACTGGGGCGATGTATATTAAGTTATCGCTATCAAGCTTAGCAAGGCTACCAAGCTGCCAGTAGACTATGTCAGGTAGCTTTGTTTCAGGATCAGCGACATATTTTAAAAAGCCGATTATTGAACCCATGAGGCCACTTACGATGATACCAGAAAGAACCAGCATAAGCGTGCTCGTGCGCCCCATCATCTTAGGTATGGCTAGAGTGATAGCAACGGCTGCTAGGCCAAAGCCAAATGCAAAAGCCTGCACCCAAAATAGCGATAGATCAAAGATGATCGCAGTGGCAGCTCCCACGCAAGCACCAGCCGAGACGCCTAGAAGATCAGGGCTAACTAACTGGTTTTTAAAGACGCCTTGATAGGCCGCACCACTCACGCTAAGAGCGGCACCGACTAAGATAGCTGCGATGATGCGAGGTATGCGCAAATTTTCTATCACATTTGTGATGTTGCTAGCTGCGCCATCGCCAAAGCCAAAGCCGTGAGCAAGCACGCTAAAGACATCGCTAAATGGTATGTAAAATCTACCAATACCAAGGGCTACAAAGGCGCAAACAATGGTGAGCAGGGCTAAAAATATAGCAACTAGCGAAAAATTTGCGTTTTTCATATTTTACTTGCTGCTACCGTCTGGATTTAGAGCTTTTAAGATGTAGTCATACTCTTTGTCACTAAGATCGTGATTTAAAAACTCTTTATAAAACTCTTTTGTTTTTACTTTTATATCGACATCTTTAAATAGATCTGGTTGGATAGTTTTTGCTGCCCATAAAATTTGAAGTACGTTTTCAGCACCATATCTATCCCAGCTAAATACACCTTTTGGGTTGCCGTAAATTTTGCCGTTTTTAACAGCGTTTGAGCCAGAGAATGCAGGGTGCTCTTTTATCTTTTTGATCTGTGCGTCTGTGTCATTGCCGCCAACGATGATGATATCAGGGTTTGCATTAATGATCTCTTCAGCGCTAACTTCGATCATTGAACCCTCAGTATTGATAGCATTTACACCGCCACCTAGCTTGATCCAAGTGTTTTGGATGGTGTTTGTACCATCAACTTTTAGCAAATTTGCACCACCAAGAAGGTGAAGTACTTTTGGACGTTTAGCATCAGGGATGCTTTTTGTTCTTGCTGTTACAAACTCAGAGTTATCGTGGATTTTATTAGCAAGTTTTTCAGCTTTTTTTCTAGCATCATCAGTGCCTATGACTTCAGCTGTTGCATAGATGCTTTTCTCCATATCTGGATAGTCTCTAAAGATCAAATTTACCGCGCTAAAGCCATTCTTGATAAGTTCATCTTGAAAATTTTTGTTATACACTATGATAACGTCAGGTGCAAGTTTAACAAGCTCTTCGATCTGAAGGTCTTTGCCATTTAGTGCGGCTGGTAAATTTTTAAGTTTTGGATAGACGTGCTCAAACCACTTGTTGTTTTTGATCAGATCGGTTGTGGCTACAACCTTATCCATACCGCCAAGTGCTAGGATGATCTCGTTGTTTGCATTCCACAGTGCAGCGATCTTCTCAACTTTTTCTGGGACGCTTACTTTTACGCCTTGCATATCGGTTATGCTTCTTGCAGACTCAGCTGCGTTTAGGCTAAGAGTCATAAATAGTGAAGCAACAAGGCTAAATTTGGTTACTTTATGCATAAAATTTGTTTGCATATTTTTTCCTTTATTTTTGAAGTATAAACATGTATGTTAATAATATTTATATTAATTCTATGTAAATTTTGCATATACATTATGAAGAATTTGCATATATTGTAAATTCTTATAAAACTAATGGGATAAATTCTCTCCTTTTATTGACATATGTCATTATTTGATTTTTTAAAATGAGCTAAACTTCACCTCAAAATTTTTAAAAAAAGGAGAATCAATGCGTGAATACAAAAAGTATTGGCTAGCACTTGTTGCAGTACTAGTAATTTGCTTTAGTATTTTAGGCTACTATGGCGTTGAGGTTTATAGAAGCTCGCCACCAGTTGTAAATTTTACAGATGAAAATGGCAATGTCGTTATCGACAAAGAGAGTATCTATAAAGGTCAAGAGGCCTGGCAAAGCATAGGAGGTATGCAAGTTGGCTCTGTTTGGGGACACGGCGCATATCAAGCACCTGATTGGAGTGCGGACTGGCTTCATAAAGAGTTAGTTATATTTTTAGAGTTAAAAGCAGATGAAATTTATCACTCAAAATATGCTGACTTAAATGATGAGCAAAAGGCAAATCTAAAAGTTCTACTTAAAAAAGAGTACCGAGAAAATGGCGTAAAAGACGATAAAATCGTACTTAGCAGCGATAGATTAAAGGCTATGAAACAAGTAAGCCAAGAGTATTCATCACTTTTTGGAAATGACCCTAAGTTTAAATCTTTAAGAGAAGCTTATGCGATGAAAGAAAATACTCTTCCAAGTGCTTCTGATAGAGATGATCTTAATAACTTTTTCTTCTGGTCAGCCTGGGCAACCGCAGCAAACAGACCTAATAGCGATGCTACATACACAAACAACTGGCCACATGAGCCACTAATCGATAATGTACCAACAAGCGAAAATATCTTTTGGTCAATCGCAAGCGTTGTAATACTTATTGCTGGTATTGGATTTCTTGTTTGGTTTAGCTCTTTTTATGGTAAAAAAGATGATGAAAAGTTGGAAGCTATTAGCGAAGATCCACTTAGTAAATTAAGCCTAACTCCATCTCAAAAAGCTCTTAAAAAATATCTTTTTGTAACTTTGGCTCTTTTTGCATTCCAAATTTTAATAGGTGGCTTTACGGCTCACTATACAGTCGAAGGACAAGAATTTTACGGTATAAATTTATCAGCTTATATCCCTTATTCACTTGCTAGAACATGGCACATTCAGGCTAGTATCTTCTGGATTGCGACAGGATTTTTAGCAGGCGGTCTTTTCCTAGCACCTATTATAAATGGCGGTAAAGATCCAAAATTCCAAAAGCTTGGCGTAGATTTATTATTTTACGCATTACTAATCCTTGTGGTTGGCAGTTTTGCTGGTGAGTATTTAGCGATCGCAAATATTATGCCTATAAATTTAAGCTTCTGGTTTGGACACCAAGGATACGAATATATCGAGCTTGGACGTGTTTGGCAAATTATTTTATTTGTTGGTCTTGTCATTTGGATGCTACTTTTACTTCGCGGATTTATCGGCGGATTTAAGAACAAAGGTGATAAAAATTTACTTGCTATCTTTGCAGCTTCAGCTGTTGCAGTTGGATTATTTTACGGAGCAGGATTATTTTACGGCCAAAGAAGCCCACTTCCAGTAATGGAATACTGGCGCTGGTGGGTTGTACACCTTTGGGTTGAAGGCTTTTTTGAGGTCTTTGCTACCGCTTCACTTGCTTTTGTGTTTGTTAGTCTTGGTCTTGTTTCAAAGAGATTTGCTACGTTTTCAACGCTTGCAAGTGCATCACTTTTCCTAGTAGGCGGAATTCCAGGAACTTTCCACCACTTATATTTTGCGGGTACTACAACACCTATAATGGCAGTTGGCGCTAGCTTCTCAGCACTTGAGGTAGTTCCTCTTGTATTGCTTGGTGCTGAAGCTTATGAGCATTACAGACTTCAGTTTGCTCAAAATTGGGCTAAGACATTAAAATGGCCACTTTACTGCTTTATCGCAGTTGCTTTCTGGAATATGCTAGGTGCTGGCGTGTTTGGATTTTTGATAAATCCTCCGATTTCACTATTTTATATCCAAGGCCTAAATACGACTCCAGTTCACGGACATGCTGCGCTATTTGGTGTTTATGGATTTTTGGCACTTGGATTTGTTTGGCTAGTAGCTACTTATCTATTCAAAGGTCAAGAATTTGACGAGAAGCTTATGAAAGTAGGCTTTTGGGGCTTAAATATAGGCCTTATGCTAATGATCGTGCTTTCACTACTTCCAATAGGAATTTATCAAGCATTTGCAAGCCTAGAGCATGGTATGTGGTATGCAAGAAGCGCTGAGCTTTTACAACAATCACACTTGCAAAATTTAAGATGGGTAAGAATGATTGGCGATACGATTTTAATAATCGGTGGAATCAGCTTCCTTGCACAACTTCTAAAATTTATGCTTAATAAAAAATCTTAAAACTAAAGGGGTACTTTGCCCCTTTATTAAGCTATCTTTTCATAAAATAACGCAAATTTAAAAGGAAAGAAATGATTACATTTTTTAAAAGAATTTGCGTTATTTTTATCGTACTCTTACACTCTTTTTTAGCTCTTGTAGTTGATTATTCATTTCCACACTATGCAAATGTACAAATCACAGGTGGCGATGTCAAACGTATGGACAAAGATGGTATCATCGACGCTAAAAATCCGGCAGATGGCCCTACCAGAGATGTTTATTTTATCTACACTAAAGATTCTAATAATTCAAATAAAGTCATGGCTTATAGAAATGAAGATACTGCATGGGGATTTCCGTTTTATTTTAAATTTAACTCAGCTGATGTACAAGCCAAAGCTCAAGGCTTTGCAAATAGCGATAAAAACGTAACTGTGAAATATTATGGATATAGAATTTCTATGCTTCAAGAGTTTAGAAATGTCATCTCACTAAAAGAAAGCGGCACTGATACTAGTTGGCCGGTAGCTAGCTATGTATTTTACTTTATCTTGTTTATCTCGCTAATCATTTGGATAAGAAAGATAAATAAGGCCTTTAGACCAAAAACTAGTGAAAATTTAGAGAAATAGATAGCATTTGTTTTAGCTATTTGATATTTTAAAAATCAAAAAGGGAGCTTTGTCTCTCTTTTATCTTTAAAAATTTCTAATGCTATCAAGTATATTTTTAGCTTGTTTGCTCTGCTATGCCATTTGTTATATTTATCTACACTTTCTCAGTCTATAAAATAAAATTCTACATCTAGATTATTTTTAAGAAAATCTCCCGCTTTTTTATGGCATGTAATTCTTTGCCTTGCCATTTATCAGTTGTGACCTAGTTTAGTTTGCCAAGATATTCTTAAAATAGCTTACAGGGAAGCTTTCTTGTATCTACGTCTATCTTAGGCAAGGATATCTCTATTCTATTTTTGAAAATTTAAAGCTATTTCCTGGTGTAGTAGTTTTTTGTAACGGAATTTCTTAGATTTCAGAAAGAAGATTTATAGTGAATCAGCATAAATTTTAGGGGCAAGCTGCCCCTATTTTTAGTAAAGACCGAAAGTTCCGTCTGTTCTTTTGTAGATTACACGCATTTTTGCGTCAACATCGTTAAATACGTAAAATTGTTTATCGCTTGATTTTAGTTTATCAAGTGCTTCTTCAACTTCAAGTGGTTTATAAATTTCAAGCTCCATAGGCACAATTTCTTCAACACCTTCGATCTTTTCTTCGCCTATTCTTGAGCGGAATTCTTTGTCGTCAGCCTTGCCTTTTACGGTAAATTTCTTATCATGCTCTCTTCTTAAAACTTTTGATGCTTTTTCGATAGCAAGATCGATCGCAGCGTAAAGATCTTTATCTTTTTGGCGAACGACTATGGTGTCTTTATGAGCCATATTTAGAGAAAATTCTGCATTAAAGCCTTTTTTTCCTTGTTTTTCATCGGCTGCTACAACACATCTTGCTGAGATAATGTCGAGATTGTATTTGCCAAGTGTATCAAAAGCGTCTTGGATATAGTTTTTGATTGGCTCTGTTAGCTCAAATTGTTTTCCTACAATGCTTATGTTCATCGTAATCTCCTTTATAGAAAGTAAGATGATTATAACACGCTAAAACTAAAAACAAATTAAACTAAAATCTTTATAAAATTTTAAAGTTTCTGAAGGGTTCGTTTGTGAAAATTTATAGGATTTGGCGTTTTTTTATCTTTTGATGTTACAAAAACATCAAAGATCATATTGCCAGTACTTGCGACTCCGTTTGTTCCTGGCATGATGGTCGGTGGAGTGCATATACCGATGTCGCCAAAGTAAGTTATTATTACTTTAAAGTCGAACATATCGTTAAATTCTCCATTTACTTTATCTAGGCATTTATTTGAGAAATCAGTTCTAAAAATTTCAAACATCGCATACTCTGCTGCTGCTTGAGCAACGAGTTGTGCTTGCTCTCTTAGATAAATTTCACTGCTTTGTCTAGCTGATGTGCTAGCTATCGAAAGAGCAAGAGTGCTGATAGAAGCTGCTACAACTAGAAAAAATATCGCTGCTATTAACGTAAATCCTTTTCTCATTAATAAACCGCCTTTGACTTGCAAATGGTTATTTCTGATTTTTCTGCTTTAAGGCAGAGCTTTAGCGCGATGACTCCATTTTTTTCTGTAAAGACAAATCTTGTTACATGTTTAGCTAGTGTCGCACTTTCGGCTTTGATAGCCTTTGTAGATGTTGAGCTAAATTTTTTAAAGCTTTCATTTAGCCATGGCCTATAATTGTAGTAAATTTTAAGGTCAAAAGAGCCATTTTGTATATCCTCGGCACTTTGCTCAGCTGGCGCTATGGCAATAGCTGTGTAAGCTAGCTTATACTGCTCTGAAATTTTTTTATTTTTAAAATCACTTGAAATCTTAAGCGTGTCGATTGATTGTATGCCAACTTTTGCGATATCTAAGTGTCTTTGGTCTAAATTTTCTTGATAGCCAAAGCTACTACCAACTCTATAAAGTATGCTAGAAAATATCGCCACTAAACCACCATTTTCATTATCGGCGTTTATACACCTAGAGCCACTATTTACATCTTCTTCATTGCTATCATTTTCGCAGGTCAAGTCCATTACGCCGTTTCTAAAAGCGTCATTAAATTTGCTTCCAGGGCTTTTTAATCCATTTGCAACAGAGCTATTTGCAAGATCTACATATCCGCTATATATGCCTTCTTCGATGATAGGATCTCCGTTAGTATCATCTCCTTTATATTCGTTTATGCCATCAAATAGCTCATAAGCGGCTGGGATAAATTCTAAAATTTCAAAGTCACTACTTAAATTTACGCCACTATCATTTAGAGCTAGATAATCTCCATTTTTTTTCCTAGCGATAACGCTTTGTTTGATTCTGTGGCTAAGCAGCATTGAAATTTGCTCTAGAGCGATTTCGCTTTGTGTTTCTAGTTCGTTTATTACTTTGCTTTGAAAATAGTTTTGATATAAATTCATAAGCGTATTAAAGCTCATAAGTGAGATAACGCCAAGTACGGTGATGACTATTATTAACTCAATTAATGTAAAAGCTTTTTTTGTTTTTTTCATTTCCATTCTTTTACACTTAGAGTGCTGCTTTCACCTATATTAAAGGCATATCCATAAAGTACGCTTTTGCTCTCTTTTGTAGTTTTCATAGTCGTATCTAGCTTTATCTGTAAAACATCGTTATCGTTTAAAGGAGTGCTAACTACAAATTTATCAGCTCCATTTGTTATGGTTGGAGTCGTCTCTGTATCTATGATAAAGTCGCGTTTAGTGGTACTGGCAGTTGGTGAGATGGATTTTTGAGTATTGAAATTTTTGATAGATTTTACTTTAAAATTTACGCTTTTGATTGATTCTGGAAGCTTTGAATCATTGGGCCTTGTGGCACATGCAGATGAATTTTGTACCGGATACGCAAGTATCCTATGTCCTTCTCCTTTTACACCGCTTTTTTCATAAAAATCCGGATTTGCCCCTTGTTCACAGATAATAAGAGGAAAAATTATAGCCTCTTGAGTGGTTATAGATGATGGCATGGTATTTTTACCGGCTATTAAGACTTGATCACTAAATGGTGCTTTTAATATTAATGACATATAAGTTTTAGCATTCATTAGTCCTTCTTGCATTAAGGATTGCTCGCTTAAATTTGAAGTAGTTCTTACTGCTAGTGGCAAGCTTGCACTTACTATAGCTACTACAAGCACTGATAAGATAAGCTCTATCAATGAAAAGCCACCCCTTTTCACCACTCTATTCTCCTGTTTGTCTTGTCGCTTATATCTAGGTTACTATCACTATTAGATTTTACTCCTATAAAACCTCCAACTGCACCGCTTGTCTTATCCTCTATATTATTGCTCTTTAGGACTTTACCAGCCCATTCGCCATTTGGTACTAGAAAATTTAGATTGAAATTATTTGTTTCGGTTTTCTCATCAAATTCACTATAAAGAAGCCAGCTAGGTGCTCTCATTTTAGCCACATCAGTAACCGCTGAAGGGTTTCTTATAAAAATTATTTGCTCGCCATTGCTTATGCTACTTACATCATTTCTTAAAACAGTACCGCTGTAAGTGTTTGTAAAGCTAAAGTCATGATAGTTAAGTACTCCTGCGCTATGTTTTGGATTGGTAGCCCAAAATGGTGCAGCTGGAAAGTCTTGCCATAGTTTGCCATTATCTTTCATATAGATATTTTTATTGCATCCATCGCAGTAGGCACCATAATAAATTTTGGCATAAAAGCCACTATAAAGCCCTTCATAAAATGGTGCATAAACCCTACCAAAGTAAAATTTTGCTGTCGTTTCTGTTGCTGGTTTTTCATATTTTTTTACTGTATCGGTGCTATCTGACATGCCGCTAAAGCTAAAATCATTACTTGAAATAGTAAAAGGATTTTTAGCGTGATTTACTTTTCTTTCAAAATTAAAATATACTTCACCTTTGCCTACGCCATTTACAAAAGTATTTTTCTCTACATAAAATGTTGATTTTGTAGCACTTGGATCTATTGCTTTTCTAGTGTTTGAGCCAGGAATTTCAAAAAATAAAATTTCTTCATTTGCTTTTGCTAATGTGCCGGCATTGCCATCGTTATCTGTAAAATTTAAAGGAACTCTATCTAGCTTTATATCAAAGTTCATATTCTTTGCATAGCAATCTTCATTATAAAGTTTTGCAGGATCATCGTTAAACAACCTAGCAGTTACTTCAAAGTCAAGCTTTGCTTTTTGTATGCCCTCATTATCAAGGTATGTTATATCGCTATCTTTTGTTATCTTTAACTTACTTATTTGTATATCTTTTGGCCTAAATAGATAATCTCTATTACCTTCTAGCTTTATACTACATCCGATCCTTCCTTCTTGAGCAGTATCTTGTGATGGATCGTTGCTAATTGAGTTTTTTACACAATCATCAGCTTTTGATGGCGCATGTTGATCAGTTGCTGTATAGTCTTTGTCTAATACATAAAAATATGTATCGCCTATATCTGAGTAAGAAAAGCCAACAGGTCCACTTGATGTGTGACGGAAAATTTTACCCAACGCTTTATTTGGATCGTTAAAATCTACGCTTAGTTTGTTCTCGCTCTCTATAATGCTAGGATCACAAGTCGCACTATATGCTGGTACAAGTTTTATCTCTCCATTTGAGCCACTTATGTTGTTTATATAGCCATTTGCTAAGCCACTATCAAGAGGTTTCATAGCTGCAAGAGCAATGTTATTATAAACTTTGCCGCCTATTAAAACATTGTTATTATTGATCGTATTCTTGTCAGTATCCCATAGCCTAAAGTGACTTGGCCTTATGGCAAAATCATCTAATTTTTCGCATTCAACCTTTGTAGTATTTGTTACTGGATCAAGATGAGAAATTCTAAATTTTACGCTTTTATAGGCTCTGTCAATACTAATGCCTGACAATAAAATATCAGTTACGCCATTAAATGTTATATCTTGTTCATATAAATTTGTTGGAGCGCTGCAAGACTCGACCAACTCTACTTTTACATCTACTGGGGCATCTGGTACTTTTTTATTGCCATCTGTATCATAGTTTGTGATATAGACATTAAATGGCGTAGAAACGATTTTAGTTAGAAGTCTATTTTTAAATTTAGTTTTAAAAGCTGCCGAGCCATCGTCTTGTCTATTACTTGCGACGAAATTATTTGGACTGGCACTAACACCTAAAGTAATGTTGTAGTTTTGATTGCTACATCTTCTTATGTATGTGTCATAGGGCTGTAAATTTATATCAGCATTTGCGACCGTGGCTTTGTAACTATTTGGCTCAAATTTAGACTTAAGGGTAGTTTCATATATAGCATAAGCGTAGTTGCCTTGATGAATTAGCATTTCTCCACCCTTATTTGCAGCCGCACCTTGTCCTAAATAAAAAGTTAAGTCATTTCCGCTTAATTGCTGCAAGCCTGTGTTGTCGCTATAGTGTACCTGTCCTGACATAGTAAGCAGATCACTAGGTCCTTGCGATGCTTTATCTGCGTAAATGTAAGTTGAGTTTGAATTATAAATTTGGCTTGGATCTATTGTAGCTTTTAGCGCAAAGTCTTGGGCAGCTTCATTAGTATTGTTTGTAACTTCAACGAAAGTTTTTAAAATAGTATTTGCTGGCACTACTGTTGGGGTATTTTCTTGCACCTTTGTAAAAGTACTATCGCTAGGTTTTTTTGCATAAATATATTCCATATAGCAAACATCTGGTTTATATATACGGGTAGAAAAGCCTACCATGGCCAAATTTATACGGTCAGCGCTTACAACATTAGCACTGCCTGAATTTTTAATCGTTGTAACTGTAAATTTTATATCTGCTTCTTTTTGGGAATGTGACATTTTGTCTGATATATCAAATATATCCAAATCTGCTTGAGAGTGAAATTTTTTGCCTGGATTTATAGGTTGTCCAAATTTTGTCATGGTTGAGTTAAATTGATCACCTTTTGCATTGTATTTGCTGGTTATACTCAGATAGCTACCTTCGTTTTCTATTTCAATATTCTCACCTTTTGTTTCTGGCTTTCCGCCAAAAGAAAACATTGTAAGCGTAGCATTTATATCGCCTGCTTTTGGTGTATAGATATTTTCAAATTTTACATCTACGGTTGAGCTTTTTACAGTACCAAATGGATCGCTTGACTTCATCCAGTCTGCTGCAAGTCTTTCTAATCCATCAAATATACTAACAAGCTTTGGCTCTATATTGTTTGCTGCAGCGGTTTTATCATCAAAGTCATAAATGATGACTAAACTCCAAGCCGCAAATTGTGGTGCAATGGATTGTATCCAGTAGCCATTTTGTCCTTGAACTGGTGAGAATAGTAGCGTGCCGTATGTTTTTTTTAGTTTTCTATTAGTGGAATTGTTTACCTTATATATGCCATCATTTGGGTCTATAAATTCATCACTAAAGGGAATCGTAGTGGATCTGATATTACCAGCATAAAATGTCCTATCTGACTCACTAGTACCAAGAGAGTCTCTAACTATATCCGTTACATCAGCACTTGCTACATATTGGTAGTTTATTCCAGCTTTTACATAGTAGCTATTGGACTCGTTTTGATTATATGATTCAAGAGTCATTGATTTTGGTTTATACTCACTAAATGAGCCAAACCAAAAAACATCTTTTGGATCAGCATCTATTGTGATTACATTTTTTCCAGGAGCTTTAAAATCAATCCTGCTATATCCTTTTATGTAATTTAAGGCACTTACATATAAATTTGACCCAAGATTTTTTATGGCCCAGTTTTGATAAAGAGAGCCACCCCAATAAAGCCTGCCATAGACTACGTTTTTACCTTTTAAATTATTTTGTATAAAGGTATTTTTCTCACTAAAATCAAATGTGGAAGAGGATGAATTTTTACAATAAGGATGCTTGCTAGGATTATAAATATATGTTGTTTGACAAAGTGTGTAATTACTAGGCGAAAAATTACCAGTATCTAAAAATATTCTATCGGCTGTAGATGATGTTCTTGTTACGTTAGATGGATCTGGAACAAAATTATATCCAGCGTATTGTGGAATCATAATAGTAGCACCAATGGTAGCTATATCTCCATTTACTCTGGTATTTAGATTTCCATTTATTGATCTTTGTCTTAAGCCTTTAGAGTGATCATCCCACATACCTATTAATGATCGTTGATTCCATGGAGAAAATTGCTCAACGTAAATATGATAGTGATCTTGTGCTAAGCCTGAAGAAAAGCTATTGGTATCTATCGTCCAGGTTCTATCAGATTTTCTTATGCAATGTGGGATATTTTTAGAAGAGTTGTCTTGGTACTCTTCAGCGTCTATAAAGCAAGAATAGTTTGCTCCACTACAACCAATAGATGCTGCTTCTGCTGTCGTACAAGCTCTGGGTGCACAAAAACCAAACGTGACAATAAAACAGAGTAAGTATGCTATCTTCACAACAAATCCTCTAAATAACAATAAAAAATCTCTCCTTAGATTTTTAAAAGCTTTTAGCTACTATTTTTGTATAAAATTTTCTATCATTTCAGCTTGCCCGTACTGAGGATATTTGGCAATGTCTAAAACGACTTGGGATAAGGTCATATTGTCCATATTGCAAACGATAGGAGCTATAAAATTTACAGTTGATTTTTCAAGCGGGAGTGCAACAACGATAATGTTATAAATTCTAAGTTGAGAGCTTTCTTTAATCTCCATAAGATCTTCATAATAGCTTGGAATGTCGAATTCGTAGCTTCTTAATGCAAAAGGATTTATCATTGTAAAAGATGTCTCATCATCTTTGCTTGCTAGCTTAACAAAAAATTTATCAAGTTCAATTAACTCCATCGTTTTGATATGCTCAAAGCCTAAAATAGGGCTTTTAACACTAAAAATCATACTAACTCCTATTTTGTAAAGTTGCCGTATTTTATCATAGTTTTAAAAAATTTATACAAAAATAATAGCAAAAAATGTAGAATACGAGGATTTAAACTTTTTAAGGAAAAGCATGAAAAGATTTTCTAAATTTCTAGCAGTTGTAGCTCTTTTGGGGCTTTTTAGTGGTTGTGCTGAAAAATATACCGAGCTTTACAATCTAACTCCAGATGAGTGGTATGCTCAGGTTATAGCTGATATAAAAGATGGCGATCTTGAAGCGGCCGATAAACACTATGTTTCAATGGCAAGCGAACACGTAGCAAGCCCACTTTTGGAGCAAATTTTACTTATCCTTGCCCAAGCTCACGCAAATGATGAAGAGTATCTAATGGCAAATCACTATCTTGACGAGTACATCAAAAGATATGGTGACAACGGCTCAAAAACAGAATTTGCTCAGTATCTAAAGATAAAAGCAAATTTTGACTCATTTACCCAACCAAACCGCAACCAAAAGCTTATGGAAGATAGCGTAACAGAGATCGAGAAATTTCTTTATATGTATCCAAATACTGAATATAAGCCACTTATTGAGACTATGCTTATTAAATTCAAACTCGCGCTTTACTTCCTAGATATGCAAATAGCTGATCTTTACAATAGGACTGGTCGTGACGTTTCGGCTAAAATTTACGAGCAAAAACTTGAAGAGTCGCCGTTTAAAAACTCAGATCTTATCAAACCTGATGTAGCATGGTATAGAAAACTGTTTGAATAGGAGAAATTTTGCAAATAAACGAAAATAAAGGCCTTCCAACCGAAATTCCCATTATTGTTGAGGATGAGCTATTTTTATACCCATTTATGATAACTCCGCTTTTTTTAAGCGACGATGAAAATTTAAAGGCACTCGAACTTGCCATACAAGAAGAGACTCCGATCCTTGTAGTGCCTACAAAGCCTCAGCAAGACGGCGCTAGAGACTTCGATGGTATCTATGATGCTGGTGTGATCGGCACGATAATGCGCCGTGTGCCACTACCCGATGGACGCGTGAAGGTGCTATTTCAGGGCATCGACAAAGGTAAAATTTTAAAGCAATCAGGCATAAATCCACTCCGTGGTATCGTCGATATGCTTCATGTCAAACGTCCATCACAGGTCAAAACTGACGCACTAATCGTTGTTTTAAGAGAAAAAGTAAGAGAGCTTTCGCAGTTTAGCCACTTTTTCCCACCTGATCTTTTAAAAACGATCGAAGAGAGCGCTGAAGCGATCAGAGTTTGCGACTTAGTCTCAAGCGCGCTTCGTCTAAAAAAACAGATCGCTTATAGCTTTTTTGTTGAGGAAAATTTAGAGCAGCGCCTACTAAAGCTCATCGATTATGTCATCGAAGAGATCGAGGCAAACAAGCTTCAAAAAGAGATCAAAAATAAAGTCCATTCAAAGATCGACAAGACGAATAAAGAGTACTTTTTAAAAGAGCAGCTAAAGCAAATTCAAGCTGAGCTTGGAGCGGACACGAGCCGAGAAGAAGAGCTTGAAGAGTATAATAAAAAGCTTGATGCGAAGAAGAAATTTATGGCTGAGGACGCCTACAAAGAGATCAAAAAACAAATAGACAAGCTCTCTCGCATGCACCCAGACTCAGCCGATGCAAACACCTTGCAAAGCTACCTTGACTGGGTACTTGAAATTCCATTTGAAAATGTAGCTAAGAAAAAGTCATCTATCACCGAGGTGAGCAAGTACCTAAATGCTGACCACTACAGCTTAGAGAAGCCAAAAGAGCGCATAGAGGAGTATTTTGCATTGCGTGAGCTTTTGGAGCTTAGAGGAGTTGGTGAGAAGGTAAATAATGGCGCCATTTTATGCTTTGCAGGCCCTCCAGGTGTGGGTAAAACCAGCCTTGCAAACTCGATCGCAAAGGCGCTAAAGCGCGAGCTAGTCAGGATCGCGCTTGGCGGACTTGAGGACGTAAACGAACTAAGAGGCCACCGCCGAACCTACATAGGCGCTATGCCAGGCCGCATCGTGCAAGGGCTCATAGAAGCTAAGCAGATGAATCCAGTAGTTGTATTAGATGAGATCGACAAGGTTGGCAGAAGCTACAGAGGCGATCCGACCGCGGTTTTACTTGAAATTTTAGACCCAGAGCAAAATAATAAATTTAGAGATTACTACTTAAATTTCAACATCGATCTTAGCAAGATCATCTTCATCGCTACAGCAAATGACGTGAGTATGATCCCAGCCGCACTTCGAGATAGGATGGAGTTTATCGAGCTTAGCTCATACACTCCACAAGAGAAATTTGAGATCGCTAAAAAATATCTCTTGCCTCAGGAGCTTAAAAAGCACGGACTAAAACCAAGTGATGTGAGCGTCAGCAAAGAGGCACTTGAGCTAATTATCAGCGACTATACAAGAGAGAGTGGCGTGCGAAATTTACGCCGCAGGATCGCTGATATATTAAGAAAAGTCGCCAAAAATATCCTCACTAAAAAAAATGAGGGCAAGATCAGCGTCACGGCTAAAAATTTGAAAGAATTTTTAGAGAAAAAGGTCTATGAGATCGAGCCAGCGGATAAAAAAGATCAGATCGGCTTGGTAAATGGCCTAGCGTGGACGAGTGTCGGTGGCGACGTATTAAGGATAGAGGCTATAAGGATCCAGGGTAAGGGCAGTATGCAGATCACCGGCCAGCTAGGCGATGTGATGAAAGAGAGCGCTCATATCGCATTTAGCGTGGTAAAAGTGCTGATCGATAACAAAAAACTAAAAGTACCAATGACTATCGTACCAAAATTAGATGACGATAAGCGTAAGCTTGAAGCTAGCGATGTTTATAGACGCTACGATCTTCACTTACACGTACCAGAGGGTGCAGTGCCAAAAGATGGACCAAGTGCTGGTATCACGATGGCAACTGCGATCGCATCGATACTAACCGATACAAAGGTAAGACACGACATAGCAATGACTGGTGAGATTACGCTAACTGGCAGAGTGTTGCCGATCGGTGGTCTAAAAGAGAAGCTTATCGCCGCTCACAAAGCTGGCATCAAAACAGCGCTCATACCTCGCAAAAACTATGACCGCGACCTTGTAGATATCCCAGCTGAAGTAAAGGGCGATATGAAGATCATTGCCGTAGATACGATAGAGGATGTCTTAAAAAACGCTCTTGTAACTAAAAAATAATCCAAATCCTAGCCCCATTTGGCCTCACTTGGAGCTAGGAAATTTTAATAAGTATGCTACGAAGTAAAAATTTAGGCTAGCTTGTTTACTCTTGAATAAAAAATAAATTTTAAAACTTTATTTATTCGCTTTGGCGGACTACTAAAATTTATAAGATATTTTTATAAAATCTAGGTCTTACAAAGCTCGCTGCTAAATTTAGAGCCGCGATGTGCTCTTAAAATTTGCTGTAAAATTTTTAGCTATTTATGCTTTGCTTCATGCTCTAAAAGCCAGATTTTAGTTGGCAAGCCATCTCCGCCAGAGTAGCCACCAAGACCGCTACTAGCTAGCACTCTGTGGCAAGGAACGATGATAGGCACTGGATTTTTAGCATTGGCTGATCCAGCTGCTCGGTAGGCATTTTTGTGGCCTACGGCAAGTGCAAGAGCTGCGTATGTAGTCGTTTCTCCGTATGGTACTTTTTGTAAGGCCTCGTAAATTTTTGCTCTAAAATTAGTTGTTTTTATATCAAGTCTAACGCTAAATTTTTTAAGCCTACCTTCAAAATATACTTTTAACTCATCAAGACAAAGCTTTAAATTTTCATCTTTTACTGCAATTTTTTCAAATTTATCTACAAAATTTATCTCACAAATTCCATTTTCGCTAGCGATGATCTCCAAAATTCCGATAGGCGATTTTAGGTAAGCTTTTGACACATTTGCTCCTTGAAATTTGAAATTTTGGGCAAATTTTACTTTAGTTTGTTTTGCTTTTTGATAAAATGCAAGCAAAACTAGCAATTTTTAGACTAAAAATAACGAGCAAAAAACCACAAAGGAATTTTATGAGCTTTTTTACCGACTACGAAAAACACTTGAGCGAGCGAGAAAAAGAGGGCGTGCCACCGCTTGCATTAAATGTCAAGCAAACAAATGAAGTTTGCGAGCTAATAAAGCTTGCCAGCAATTCTAGTGGTAACAAAAATACGCAAAGCGAGCTAAAATTTATTATAAGTTTGCTTGAAACTCGTATCAATCCCGGCGTTGATGACGCAGCGAAGATAAAGGCAAACTTTCTTGGCGAAGTGATAGATGGGCTTGCTGTTGGCGGTCTTGACGCTATGCGTGCTATTAAAATTTTAGGCAAGATGCTTGGCGGATACAATGTAGAAATTTTGGTGCGAGCTCTAAAAAATAGCGATGAAAATATCGCGCGTGCTGCAGCAAATGAGCTAAAAAATATCATCCTGGTGCATGAATATTTTGACGAGATAGTGAAGCTAAGCAGCAACAATAAATTTGCAAAAGAGGTGCTTGTTTCTTGGGCAAATGCAGAGTGGTTTACGCATAAAAAGCCAATTGAAACCTGTATAAACGCAGTGGTTTTTAAGGTACCAGGTGAGACAAATACTGATGACCTAAGTCCAGCGAGCGAGGCCTATACAAGGGCTGACATACCACTTCACGCAAAAGCAATGCTTGTTAAAAAGATGCCTGAGGGTTTAGAAATCCTAAAAGAGCTAAAAAGTCGTGGCAAAAGCGTGGCGTATGTTGGCGACGTGGTTGGCACTGGCAGCAGCAGAAAGAGCGGTATAAACTCGATCCAGTGGCATTTGGGCGATGAGATAGAGGGTGTGCCAAACAAAAAAACGGGTGGCATCGTGATCGGCACGACCATAGCTCCGATATTTTTTAACACAGCAGAAGACAGCGGTGCACTGCCAATAGTCGCAAACGTAAATGAGCTTGAGATGGGCGATGAGATAGAAATTTATCCATTTAAAGGCGAAATTTATAAACTTACAGACACTGAGAAAAAACTCGTAGCAAATTTCAAACTAAACCCAAATACTCTAAGCGATGAGATAAGAGCAGGTGGCAGGATACCGCTTATGATAGGACGCCAAGTGACCAAAAAGGCCAGAGAGGCCCTAGGGCTTGGCGAAGAGCAAATTTTTATAAAGCCAGATCAGCCAAAAGAGCAGAGCGGTGGCTACACGCTGGCTCAAAAGATGGTTGGCAAGGCTTGTGGCGTAGCTGGCGTGAGAGCTGGTGCCTACGTGGAGCCAGAAATTTTAACTGTTGGCTCGCAAGACACCACTGGGCCGATGACTAGAGATGAGATAAAAGAGCTTGCTAGCCTTAGTTTTGGCGCGGATTTTGTCTTGCAAAGCTTTTGTCACACGGCTGCTTATCCAAAGCCAAGCGACCTTGTGATGCACGAGAGCCTGCCAAAATTTATAAATTTACGTGGCGGGGTAAGCCTAAAGCCAGGCGATGGCGTCATCCACTCGTGGCTAAACCGCATGGTACTGCCTGATATGGTGGGTACTGGCGGCGATAGTCACACGAGATTTCCTATCGGTATCAGCTTTCCAGCGGGAAGTGGTCTAGTGGCGTTTGCAGCGGTACTTGGGATGATGCCACTAAATATGCCAGAGTCAGTTTTGATCAAATTTAAAGGAGAGTTAAAAGAGGGCGTGACACTTAGGGACCTTGTAAATGCGATACCGTATTTTGCGATCAAAAAAGGGCTTTTAAGTGTTGAAAAGAAAAATAAAAAGAATGTTTTTGCAGGTAAAATTTTAGAGATAGAAGGTCTTGAGAGTCTAAAAGTAGAGCAGGCATTTGAGCTAAGTGATGCTTCGGCTGAACGCTCGGCTGCTGCTTGTGTGGTAAATTTGAGCGTTGATAGTGTTGTGGAGTACGTTCGCTCAAACATTGCGCTGATAGAGGCGATGATAAAAGCTGGTTACGAGAGCCGCGAGACTCTGCTTAGACGAAAAGAAAAAATGCAAAAATGGCTTGAAAATCCAACTCTTTTAAGAGCCGATAAAGATGCAAAATACGCTGAAATTTTGGAGATCGATTTATCGCAGATAGATGAGCCGATTTTGGCGTGTCCAAATGACCCAGACGATGTGGCAACGCTAAGTGAAATTTTAGCCGATAACAAAAGAGTGCACAATATCGATGAAGTTTTTGTGGGAAGCTGTATGACAAATATAGGCCATTACAGGGCTCTAGCCAGAATTTTGGAGCATGAGAGCAAGCTTACAACTAGGCTTTGGATCGCACCGCCGACAAAGATGGATAAAAGCACACTTGAAGATGAAGGCGTTTATGAAATTTTTAAAAGATTAAACGCGAGGACAGAGGTGCCAGGCTGCTCGCTTTGTATGGGTAATCAAGCAAGAGTAAACGACAATGCAGTGGTCTTTTCTACATCAACTAGAAATTTTGATAACAGAATGGGCATGGGCGCGAAGGTCTATCTAGGAAGTGCCGAGCTAGCTGCCGTTTGTGCACTACTTGGGCGTTTACCAAGTGTAGATGAATATAAAAAGATAGTAAAAGATAGTCTTGGCTTAAATAAAGATGAAATTTATAAATATCTAAATTTTAATGAAATAAGCGAGTTTAGCATATAAATTTGTTACAATATCGCGAAATTTTAAGGAGCTTTGATGAAAAAAGTAGTTTTTTTTCTCTTTTTTAGCGTTTGTTCTTTGATAAATTTACACGCTTTAGAGTGCAGTGATCTTGCCAAAAAAGAGAGCTTTAAAACTACTCCAAATGATCTTGCTTACGCGAATGAAGGGCTTTTTTACTGTGATGGTTCGCTTTTAAATTTAAAAGAGGTAAAAGAGCTTTTTGATGCGAGTGTGGCTGTGAGAAGTGAGTCTCAAAGTTGCGTTGGTGATAGAGTTTATAAAGAAAATTTAAACAAGCTTAGATGGCTTTTGCTAAAAGCGTCATTTGAACCCGAGTTTTATCAAAAAGAGCTTGCAAAGCCAGAGGTTGCTGAGGGTGAAAAAGATGCTAGGATGGAGTATTTTAGATACTGGGCAAACGAGAGCTTATTTAATTTTTTAAAATATAAAAAATTTATCGAAGCTTACAAAAACGCTCAAACTCCGCTTGTAAAATTTTATGAAAGCCTTGGACTTGATACGCCGAGTGCTGCGTATTACGCAACTAGTGTGGTAAATGAGTTTTTGACATTTAGTGTTGGCAAAAATGTAAATAAGGCTAAAATTTTAACTCCTGAACAAAAGATGATCGCCCAAAAGATAAGCTTTGATGAGCTGGCAAATTTGCTTTATTCGAAAAATTTTACCACCGCTGAGCTTACAAATTTGCTTAATATTGCTCTTTTAAACGAAAAGAGTAGCGATATGATAAAAGAGATCATAAGGCGTGGAGCGGATGTAAATTTAGGTGATGAGACGCCGCTATTTTTTGCGCTAAAAAATATAGAAAATGTAAAAATTTTACTTGCAAATAAAGCTGATGTAAATCATAAAAATTTCTTTGGAAAAAGTGTGCTTTTTTATGCTGTGCAGTTTAGCGATAAGCCACTTTGTGAGCTTTTGCTAAAAAATGGTGCCAATGTAAACGAGAGTTACATAGACGAAAATGCCAAGATGAATATGATAAATTTGGGTATGACGCAAGTTGAAGATACATGCGGTCTAGAACACACAAATAGAAGTGTTTTTATGCATGCAGCAGCTCACGCAACACCAGAAATTTTAAAACTTTTGATGGATAACGGTGCTGATATAAACGCGACTGATGACGCTGGATTTAACGCGCTTGACTATGCCATGAAAGAACAAAACGAAAAGACGATCAAATTTTTAGAAAATTTTGGCTTAAAACCAAATTTCAATTAGGAAAAATCATGAAAAAGACAGCTTTTGTAACCGGTGCAACATCTGGATTTGGTGAGGCGATCGCCAGAAGACTCTCAAAAGAGGGCTACAAGATAGTCGCTCTTGCAAGGCGAGAAGATAGGCTAAAGAAGCTTGCAAGCGAGCTTGGCGATACGCATATCATCGTAGCTGATATACGCGACAAAGAAGCTGTTTTTAAGGCGGTTGAGAGCCTGCCTGATAAATTTAAGGATATCGAAGTGCTTGTAAACAATGCTGGCATGGCACTTGGACTTGAAAAGACGATAGATGCGAAGGTAGAGGACTTTGAGGCGATGATAGACACCAACGTCAAGGGTCTTATCTACTCGACAAAAGCGGTTTTGCCACTACTTTATAAACAAGAAAAGGGCTATATATTTAACCTAGGCTCGACAGCTGGCTCATGGCCATATCCTGGAAGCAACGTTTATGGTGCCACAAAGGCCTTTGTGAAGCAGTTTAGTTTAAATTTAAGAAACGATCTAGTTGGCACAAATATCAGGGTGACAAACATTGAGCCAGGGCTTTGCAAGACTGAATTTAGCGAGGTTAGGTTTAGGGGAGATAAGGCAAAGGCGGATAGTCTTTATGAAAATACAAATTTTATCACATCTGAGGATATCGCGACGATTTTGGTAAATTGTCTAAATATGCCCGGAAGTGTCAATATAAACAGGGTCGAAGTCATGGCAAATACGCAGACTTGGGCTGGGCTTGCGATAGAAAAATTTTAAGGAGTTCTTGTGAGACAAATTTTATTATTACTTTTTTTTAGCGTTGCGCTTTTTGGTGTCGATCCAGAAGTGGCAAAGAGAAACGCTGAAATTTATGGCGTATTTACGCTTATACCACCTGTTGTGGCAATAGCACTTGCTTTTATCACAAAAGACGTTATATTGTCGCTATTTATCGGTGTTTTTAGCGGAACGTTTCTCATAAACATCATTAATGAAAACATCTTTATGGGTATCGTAAAAGGCTTTACAGGTATCGTCTCAAGGGTCGTTGAATCAATGGCTGATAAGACTGATTCGGGTATTTTGCTTCAAGTGCTTTGTATCGGTGGTGTGGTCGCACTCATCACAAAGATGGGCGGTACAAAGGCTGTTGCTCTTTGGCTTAGCAAAAAGGCAAAAACAGGTATCTCAGCTCAAATTTCAACATGGCTCATGGGAATTTTTGTATTTTTTGATGACTACGCAAATGCCTTAATAGTAGGCCCTATTATGAGACCAATAAGCGATAAATTTAAAATAAGCCGCGAAAAACTAGCCTTCATCATAGATGCTACTGCGGCACCGATCGCTGGTATTGCTATCATCTCGACATGGGTTGGCCTTGAGGTTTCACTCATTGAAAAGGGCTATGAGCTAGTTGGAGAGACTGGAATTAACGCTTATTCTATATTTATTGAGACAATTCCATATAGATTTTACAACCTTTTTATACTATTTTTTATAGTTTGTACTGCTTTGATGGAGCGTGAATACGGCCCAATGCTATTAGCTGAAAGACGTGCCAGAAAGGGCGAACTTCACTCTGGCAAAACTCAGATCCAAGACTTAGAAGATAAAACACTTGAGCCAAAAGAAGGCGTAAAACTAAGCGCCTCAAACGCTGTCGTGCCACTTCTTGTGCTAGTTATAGGCGCATTTACTAGCTTTTACTTTAGTGGTCTTGCTGCACTTGAGGGCGATGCTCTTAAAAATGCACTTGCCAATCCGCTTGCATTTTCAACATTTAAAGATACTTTTGGCGCGGCAGACTCAGCTACATCACTATTTCAAGCAGCGTTACTTGCTAGTATTGTAGCTATCACAATGGGTGTTTGGCGTAAAATTTTTGACGTAAAAGAGGCTATCAGCACATGGGTAAAAGGCTGGAAAACTATGATAATTACAGTTGTGATCTTACTTCTTGCGTGGAGTCTTAGCGCTGTTATAAAAGAGCTTGGTACATCAAGATATCTGGTTGATCTACTAAGCTCATCAACACCTAAATTTATCCTACCAGTGGCTGTTTTTATCCTTGGTTCATTTATAAGCTTCTCAACAGGAACAAGCTACGGCACGATGGGTATTTTGATGCCTTTAGCTATTCCACTAGCTTACGCTGTTGGTAAAAATTACGGCTTAGACGGAGATGCTATGCATGCATATATGATTGTAAATATATCAGGCGTACTTACAGGTGCGATCTTTGGTGATCACTGCTCTCCGATCTCGGATACTACGATACTTTCATCAATGGGTGCAGGATGTAACCACATCGACCACGTCTCTACACAAATGGTCTATGCTTTAAGCGTTTGTGCGGTGAGTGTGTTAGTCGGCTATCTACCTGTTGCATTTGGCGTTAGCGTTTGGATAGCACTTCCATGCGGATTTTTAGCGATTTGGGCATTAGTTAGATTTGTCGGTAAAAAGGTGGAAGCGTAAATTTGGACTGCAATTATTTAAAAGAGTGCGGCTCTTGCACTCTTTTTACTCCTTATGATGAGCAAATTTTATTTAAAACTGATCTTGTAAAACAAAATTTTTCAGAGTTTTATGATGGCAAATTTGATGTGTTTAGCTCCAGTCCAAAACACTACCGTACAAGGGCTGAGTTTGGTATCTGGCATGAAGGCAGCGAGCTTAGTTATACCATGCATGCAAGCGAAAAAGGTAAAAGAATTTTTATAGATGAGTGCTCTAAGGTTTGCGAGCAAATTTCTACTCTTATGCCAAGTTTACTTAAAAGTTTGCAAGAGAGTGAGATGCTGCGTACAAAGCTTTTTGGAGTGGAATTTATCTCTTGTAAAAGCGGCATTTTGGTTACGCTGCTTTATCACAAAAAGCTTGATGGTGATTTTGAATCGGCTATGAAAATTCTAGCTAGCAAGCTTGACGTCACCATACTTGCTAGATCTCGCGGGCAAAAGCTGCTAAGTGGCGAGCTAAATCTGATCGATGAGCTAGATGTTGGAGGTCAAATTTATAAATTTAGCCTCTCTGAGAATGCCTTTATCCAGCCAAATAGAGCCGTAAATGAAAAGATGATTGCTTGGGCAAAAGAGTGTATGCAAGGCGGTGCTGACCTCCTTGAGCTCTACTGCGGACATGGAAATTTTACTATTCCGCTTTCGTTTAAATTTAATAATGTACTTGCCACTGAAATTTCAAAGAGCTCGATCGCAAATGCCCTTAAAAACTGCGAGCTAAATAAGGCTAAAAACATCAAATTTTTGCGTATGGACGCTGATGAGCTTATGAGCGCATTTGCTGGCGTTAGGGAATTTAATAGACTAAAGGATATAAATTTAAGCGATTTTAACTTCTCTCACGTCCTTGTTGATCCGCCCCGTGCAGGACTAAGCGAAAGTGTCGTAAATTTTATCAAAAATTTCAAAAATATCATCTATATCTCGTGCAATCCAGAGACTCTAAAAGAAAATTTAAAAGAGCTTTGTAAAAGCCATAAAGTGATAAAATTTGCCATTTTTGATCAGTTTGCAAATACTCATCATATCGAGTGTGGCGTGCTACTAAGGGCAAAAGAATAATTTAAAAAAGGAAAAATAAAAAATGGTTTCACTAAATAAAATCATCCAAGCAAAGATTACGATCGGTCATTTCGTAAATAAAACTCCATTTGCTCTGAGTGCGAAACTTAGTAAAAATTTGGGAGCAAGCATCTATCTAAAAGAAGAAAATTTACAACGAACCGGCGCATATAAGATAAGAGGCGCATACAATAAAATAGCTAGCCTAAGCGATGAGGAGAGAAAGCGTGGCGTCGTGGCTGCAAGTGCTGGCAATCACGCTCAAGGCGTTGCGATAAGTGCGAAAGAATTTGGCGTACACGCTTGTATCATCATGCCAGAATCAACCCCGCTTCTAAAGGTTGCTGGTACGAAAGACCTTGGTGCAGAGGTTATTTTAAAGGGCGATAATTTCGATGAGGCGTACGCTTTTGCGGTTAATTACGCCAAAGATAAGGGCATGACCTTTGTTCATCCATTTAACGATGAGTATGTCATGGCGGGACAAGGCACTGTTGGACTTGAGATGCTTGATGAGATAAGCGACCTTGATATAGTCATTGTCCCAGTTGGCGGCGGTGGGCTAGCTAGTGGTGTGGCTAGTTGTATAAAGCAGGTCAATCCAAAGACAAAAGTAATCTGCGTTGGTGCAAAAGGCGCTCCAGCAATGTTTAATAGCTATGGTGCTAAAAAGAGCATAAACTCAAAGTCGGTTCGCACCATAGCTGATGGCATCGCTGTGCGTGATGCGAGCGAGATCACACTGGCAAATATTGTAGAGTGCGTAGATGAGTTTGTACAAGTCGATGACGAGGAGATCGCAACTGCGATTTTGTTTTTGCTAGAGACTCAAAAGATCGTAGTTGAGGGAGCTGGCGCAGCTGGCGTGGCAGCACTTATGCATGATAAAATCAAATTTAAAAAAGGCGCAAAGATAGGCGTGGTACTAAGTGGTGGAAATATCGACGTACAGGTACTTTCTATTATCATCGAAAAGGGTCTTATCAAGTCTCACCGCAAGATGACTTTGCAAATAACGCTTGTGGATAAGCCAGGAGCGCTCATGAGTCTAACAGATAGTCTCAAATCAGCAAATGCAAACATCGTGAAAATCGACTACGACCGCTTCTCAACAAGGCTTGACTATGGCGATGCAAGCATTACGATCACGCTTGAGACAAAGGGTCTTGAGCATCAAGAAAAGATCAAAGAAGTGCTTACTAAAAACGGTTTTTCTTTCACTCAACTATTTTAATTTAATGGCTCGCTACTATTTAAAGTAGCGAGCACGATTTACCTATTAAAACAAAATTTCAAATTTTGCATTTATGCTGTTTGACTTCACGTCTTTAGCAAAAGCACCTGTGTAAGATAAACCTAAATTTATATTTTTATAAACATTAGCTTTTACACCAAGGCTAGCTGTGCCAAGATTGCGCACCTCTTTTCCTTCAAGCTCCAAGTATCCAGCATTTGCGATATTTACGCCGATATTTGGTCTTGTATCGCCAACTAGTCTATTGTAGGCTAGATCAGCTTCGAATTTCATCTTTGTGCTACCAAGACTAAATGGTACGCTAGGGTTTAGACCTATGCTAAATACACCTAAATTTCTAGCTTTTTCATCAACATCCATTCTGAAAATCCCTACATTTTGGCTGGTAATATCAGTTTTCATACGTAGATAGCTTGCGCCCACATAAGGATTTAGTGAGAAAGTTGAACTTTTAAAGCTAGTTAGTGCCAAATTTGCGTAAGTAGTAAGTGCTTTTTCTTTGCTCTTTACGTGTTCATTTGAGTAAAAGCTTGCGATTGTAGCACCATTTTGTGTTTTTCGTTTTGCATTTGTGTATATGAGACCAAGGTCTAGTTTTGTACTGGCGATCTGGCTTTTTCCGTAGATGCCAATGCTTGTGCCTTTTGTTTTATAGGCATCATCGCCATCTTCTTTTACTTTTTCGTTGCTAGCACCAAGCACACCACCAAGTGTGAAAGCATCATTTACGCTACCGTCAAATCCAAAAAGCTGGGTGAATGAGTTTGCTTTTACATCATCAGATTTCATAGCGTTAGCCATGGTATTTGACCAAAATTTCATGCCATTTACATCACTTGCTTTTGCTCCAAATGGATCAAATTCGTGGTTGATGATGGCATTTTTTAGTAGGATGCTTTCTAGTAAAAACGCATTATGTTGAGCTAAATTTGCATTATTTGCAAATGTTTTTAGCGTATCACTTGCTTGTTTTGGTGTAGCGTAGATGAAGTGTCTATACAGGTCGCTCGTTATGACTGCTGGTCTACTTCTAAACGGAGAAGCGAGGAGTGCTGGCCTGCTAGCAGTGCTCTCTATGAGCTGTGCTACTCTCTTTTGGTTATCGTTAGCTGCGATACTTGTCATCGTGTTTTCTGATTTTTTGAGTGTGAGCTCTAGCTTGCTGTCACTATAATTTCTAGTAAGGTCAAAAAATGCGTATTTTTTTGAGATGGTGTCGTTGTAGCCACTAAAATTTCCAGTTACGGCGTAAGTTTTTTCCTTTGAGCTATCATCATAGAGTCTTTTCATGATATCTACATCTGGCTCGCTTATATCTATAATAGAGTTCTTCTCAAAATTTAGATTTAAATTTGCTGCATTATTTGAGATGATATAACTACCACCTGTTTTTATAGTAGCTTTTACTGTGTCACTTGTACTTTTTCTAGTTACATCTTTAAAAGATAGCTTTTGAGAAAATTTATTTTTATCAATCTCTCTAACGCTCATCTCTTTAACAATCTCAAGTGCACCACCATTTTCAACTACTACTTCGCTTGATTTTAGTGATTGATTTAGTGCTGTGATTTTGCCACTTTTTATTATAGTCTTGCCAGTGTATGAGTTGTTACCTGCTAGTTTTAGAGTGCCTAGACCTCTTTTGATAAGAGTCCCTTCATAGCCTTCGTTAGCTCTTTGTTCTCTCGCTTTTTCTCTAGCATTGCCTATATCAAGTTCAGCCCTTTGCTCGGCTGTTAAATTTGACATTTGTTTAAGTTCGGCCTTGCGATTAGCCCAAATTTGTGCCTCTGCTTCATCTTCAGTCTTTCTATATTTTATAGCTACATCGCTGATATTATTTGAGTAAAGATCATCTACGTCTAGACTTACATCAAATACGCCTAGTAGCTGTCCTGGTCCAAACATAGCCTTTGACATATCAAGTACTCCCCAGCCCCAGCGCTCATCAGGTACGCCAAGTGGTGCAGTAAAACCAGAAATTCTTCTTGTATCAGCTGGCTTTTTAAACTCATCTCTAACTTGTCTTGCGGTAGTTAGTAGAACATCTCTTGCTTGAGTATTACTCATATATGAATATCTTTGCATGACAAGACCAAGTGCGCCAGTGACGTGTGGAGCTGCCATTGATGTACCATCCCAGCTGTCATATCCTGCCTCTCCATTTTTAGGATCAACTGTGCTTGATTTTATACTTTTACCAGGTGCTGCGATACTCCACCATTTTGAGTGACCTGCTGTGTTAAAGTATTGTGCATCGCCATCTGTCACTCCAGTGACGTTTATCCAGTATTTTTCAGCATCTGGACGAAAATATGGAAGCATTGCTCTTGTGTATGACTCTTTCATGCCATTTCTATTTCCGGCAGTGAAGACTTGAATAATGCCGTATTTTTTGGCGACTTCATAAGCAGCATCTAAGAAATTTTTACCATTTGTGACAAATGGATAGTAGCTTTTATAGGCTGCGTCAAGATCTTTTATATCTAAGCTATTGCCACCATCAAATCCAATTGCTCCCTCATAAGCTTTATAAAATTTTCGGTTTGAACCCCAACTATTATTTATAGCTCTTGCACCAGCTTTAGCTAGTCCCTCATAAGATGCTAAAAAGAAGTTGTAGTCTTGGTTTGGTCCATATGTCATACCATCGGTTCCGCCAGTATTTCCTACTATAAGTTTTGAGTCAAATGCTACACCATGCATCCCTTTACCATCTCTTGAGCCAGCAATTGTGCCAGCTACGTGCGTGCCGTGCGAGTCGTTTACACCAGCGATCCAGTTGCCATCAGCTTCAAATTTATCACCTTTTTTAAAGTCGCCAAAGTCAGCTCTATTTTTATCAGTGCTTCCCTTTTTTAAAAAAGGAGAGTTGCCGTGCTCAGTATCTGGATATTTTTGTCCGTCTTTGTAGTAGCTACCAGAAATTTTTAGTGCGCTTATCCTACCGTCACTAAGTTCAGGGTGGCTAAGTAATGCGCCAGAGTCCATAACGCCAAGCGTCACACCTTTGCCTGTCACTCCAAGAGCATACGCAATAGCTGCATTGATACGCTTTAGTCCCCAGTATGCTTCATATTCAGCGCTCTGCCAGCTACTTATGTCGCCAAATTTACCACTTTCTTGATCGTTGGCTTTTAGCGAATTTGTAAACAAAAGAGCACAACAAGCTGCACTTATAAAAATACATTTTTTATTTAAAATGGATCTTTTCACATCTCATCCTTTTGCATAAAATTTAAATGGATTGTAATATCCTTAAAATAAATTATTAATTAAAATATTAAAATTTATGATAAAAATTTACTTTAATAATCCCTTTTTTACGCTATTTTTACTATAAGATATGAAAAAATAATTAAAATGGTATCACATAAATATTATTAATTACGATTTTATTTTAAAACAATTATTTAAATATAATTTTTAATAAAAGTAGAATTTCATCTCTGCTTTACAAATTTAAGCTAAAATAGCAAGCTTTAAAGGAGAAAAAATGAGCGAATATGCAAATTTGATATTAGCTATCTTATTAGCTGTTTTGGCATTTGCATTTTATAGGTCAAATAAGGCGTTAAAAAAGGCAAAAGATGATAGTGAAAATCTCTCAGTTAGCACCGAAATTTCGCAGCTAAAAAGCATCGGCGAGCTATCTGTTTTTCAAGTTTATAGCAAAGAGATCGTCACAAAAACTGATCATGCGTTTGGAAATTTTGGCAAAGAGTATCTAAGATGGCTTATAAGCGAGAAGAAGCTTTCGATGATATTTGAGTTTGAGATAAATTTCATCTACGATCTAACCAGTCCAAAGCTCGAGATCACACAGATCGCAAACTCTAGCTACAAGATCAAGATGCCTCCTTGCAAGTATAAATTCTCAATCGCCGATATAAAATTTTACGATGAGAAAAACGGCAAATTTATACCATTTTTGCTGCCTGACTCGCTAAATGGCTTTTTTGGTAGCACTTTTACAGAAGAAGATAAAAATAGGCTAATAGAAGAGGCAAGAAATGAAGTCAAAAAGATGAGCGTTCGCCTTATCTCGCAGCTTCAAAGCAAAATTCATAAATCAGCTCGCGATACGCTTGAAGCGATAGCTAAGAGCTTTGGCGCAAATAAAGTTGAGTTTTTCTTTGACGATAATGATGAGCAGATAAGCTCGCAACTAAATTTAGAAAATATTGCATAAAACTTTAAAAAGGAGAAAAAATGAGCGTAAATTCACAGGAAGTCACGCAGACACCAGGCAACAACACAGTCTTTCAAACATGGGTTTTAACAGCTGATAAAAAGGCTTGTAAAGAGGGTTTTGCCGAGCTTTGCGCCCTGGTTGTAAATTTAAATAAAACTGCCAAGATTAGGTTTGGTGCAAACGAAAATGTAAACTGCGTCCTTGGCGTGGGCCATGATGCTTGGAAAAAGCTTGAAATTTCAAAAAATCTGCCAAAAGAGCTTGTAAATTTTAAAGCGATAAAAGGCGATAAACACGAGGCTGTTAGCACAAAGGGCGATATTCATATCCATATCCGCGCTTTAAATGCACCTGATTGCTTCGATATGGCTCAAGCGATAAAGGCTGTGCTTTTTAAATTTGCAGAGCTTACAGATGAGACGCAAGGCTTTAAGTATCATGACGGTAGGGCGATAATAGGCTTTGTTGATGGCACTGAAAATCCTGAGGGCGAGGAGAGAGATTTCTTTGCTAAAGTTGGCGATGAGGACGCTAAATTTAAAGGCGGCAGCTATGTTTTTGTACAAAAATATTTCCACAACATGAAAGATTGGAACGCTACAAGCGTAAGTGAGCAAGAAAAGGTAATAGGCCGCTCAAAAGAGCTTGACATCGAGATGAGCGAGGATGTAAAACCTACAAATTCACATTCAGCCGCTGCAAACGTAGGAGACGATAAAAAAGTCGTGCGTGGCAATATGCCATTTACTGAAGGTAGCAAAACAGGCACTTACTTCATCGCTTATGCGAGCACATTTTCAACGGTTGAGCTTATGCTTAAAAAGATGTTCATCGGCGAGCCAAAGGGTAACTCAGATAGGCTGCTTGACTTTAGTACGCCTGTAACTGGTGCCCTATACTTTGTTCCAACAGTTGATATGCTAAGTGATTATGAGGGATAAATTTAAATGGGTGAGGCAACTTGCTCTTTTAAATTTTAAATAAAAATGCCAGAGTGGTTTATCTACGCAGCTCTTTCAGCCGTTTTTGCTGCACTTACAGCGATCTTTGCAAAGCTTGGCGTAAAGGACATTGACAGCGATTTTGCAACATTTATAAGAACGATCGTTGTCATTTTGATGCTTGTTTTGCTTTTAAGCGTGGCTAAAAAATGGCAACCACTAAGCTCACTAAGCCCCAAAAACTGGCTCTTTCTCATACTAAGTGGCATGGCAACTGGACTATCTTGGCTCATGTATTTTAAAGCGATGCAAGTTGGCAAGGTCTATCAAGTAGCCTTGGTTGATAAATTTAGCGTTGTGCTAGCCATTATTTTGGCTGTCATCTTTCTTGGCGAGAGGTTAAATTTAAAAGAAATTTTAGCCGTCTGCCTTATCGTGTCTGGTGTATTTTTACTCATTTTTAAATAAAATTTTCTGCATTATTCTTAAAATATATTTTTAATTTTAATTTGTAATTAATTAAAAAGCTCCTAAAATTTGAACAATTTCATTTTGAAGGGAGAAATATGAAAAAAATCATTTTTTCAGCCATCGTGGCTTGTGCGGCATTTGGTGCTAGTGTAAACTACACAGATGTTGTAAAAGATGTTTACGGTGATGCTAGCTCAACAAAAAGTATAGGTAGACTGCTACCAACCAATGCAGTTGAAATTTTACAAACGAGCGGTGACAGAGCACAGATCAAAGTAAAAGGCTATCAAAATCCAGCCGTTAGCAATGTAGTTTATTTTGCTGATGGCGCTAGGATCATCTCAGTGGCATTTGCGAAAACTGCACCTTTTGACATCAAAGTCATAAAAGAGGGCAAAAACGGCAAATGGAGTGAGGTAGAAACAACAGTTTTTGTTCAAAAAGATGGCTTTAGCGCTGACATAAACGCGATGTTTGCAAAAGCTGACAAGATGTATAAAGAGAGTTGTGGCGTTTGCCATGCGTTGCCTCAAACCACACATTTTAACGCAAACCAATGGTCGTCACTTCTAAAATCAATGATCGGCAGAACCGCAATAGAGAAAAAAGACGAGTGGTTGGTTGTTGAATACCTACAAAAACACTCATCTGACGTAAACCTAGGTAAATAAGCAAAACTTTTGTAGCGGCGAGTAAAAACAAATATTAAAGTTTAGCTTATTCGAAAGAAAACTTATAATGAAAGGGAGATAAGATGAACGAGAACAGACGAGAATTTCTAAAAAAAGGCGCAACAGCAATCGCAGCGACACCTTTGCTTTCAAGCGTAACAGCATCAAATTTATTTGCTGATGGCGTAAAAAAGAGTGTTTTAAGAGATGGTGAGGTCATCACAGCTGCTCACTGGGGTATGCTAAAAGTGACAACCAAAAACGGCGTTGCAGTAAAGTCAGAGCCTATCCAAAAAACAAGTGAAATTTACAACCCACTTCAGTACTACACACCAGATATGATCTACAAAAGTCGTATCAAACGCCCAGCAGTAAGAAAGAGCTACCTTGAAAATCCAGATAGTCCAAAGCCAGAGCTTCGCGGCAAGGATGAGTGGGTTGAGGTGCCTTACGAAGAGGCGATCAAGCTAGTTGCAAGAGAGCTGAAAAAGACTAGAGCGCAAAAAGGCTTACAAAGTGTATTTGCAGGCAGCTATGGCTGGAAATCAAGCGGTAACGTGCATAATTCAAGAATTTTACTTCATAGATTTATGAACCTTAGTGGTGGCTTTGTTGGCTCGCTAGGCGACTACTCAACAGGTGCTAGTCAGATCATCATGCCTCACGTTGTAGGTAGTATCGAGGTCTATGAGCAACAAACTAGCTGGCCAGTAGTGCTTGAAAACTCAAAAGTCGTAGTCATCTGGGGCGCAAACCCACTTGCGACACTTCGCATAGCTTGGACAGCGACTGATGAGCAAGGCTTTAAATACTTTGAAGAGCTAAAAAACAAAAAAGATATCAAAGTGATCGTGATCGATCCTATCAGATCTGAAACAGCGCAATACTTTGACAAAGCTCAGTGGATCGCTCCAGTGCCAAACACCGACACAGCGATGATGCTTGGCATGATGCACTACCTATATGAGAGCGGCAAGTATGATAAAAATTTCATTGAAACCTACACAACAGGCTTTGATAAATTTCTCCCATATCTACTTGGCAAGACAGACAACACACCTAAAAATTTAAAGTGGGCGAGCAAAATTTGTGGCATTGATAAAGATACTTTAAAAGAGCTAGCTGATACATTTGTCACAAACCGCACGATGATAATGAGTGGTTGGGGTATGCAGCGCGCTCACCACGGTGAGCAGCCGCACTGGGCGATGGTGACACTAGCAGCTATGATTGGTCAGATCGGACTTCCTGGCGGGGGATTTGGGCTTAGCTATCACTATTCAAATGGCGGTGCACCAACTTGCAAAGGCGCAGTCATCGGCGGCGTAAACAGCGCAAGTGTGGGTAAATTTAACGATAAAGGCGAGTTTATAGGCACAGATACAGGTGAGTTCGATAAACGAGGTCGCTTCGTCGCAAAGGCAGCTGCAGCAGCAGGTACAGGCCAAAGTTGGCTACAAAAGGCAACCAACTATGCCTTCCCGGTAGCTCGTATCGCTGATGCGTTGCTAAATCCTGGTAAAGTGATCGATCATGACGGCAAAAAGATCACCTATCCAAATATCGACTTTATCTACTGGGTCGGCGGTAACCCACTTGTTCACCACCAAGATACAAATACAAATTTAAAAGCGTGGAGAAAGCCAAGAACGGTTGTCGTACATGAATCATACTGGACACCGACAGCAAAAATGGCTGATATAGTATTTCCTGTCACCACAGAGTATGAGAGAAACGACATTACCATGACTGGCGACTATTCAAATATGAACATCGTGCCGATGAAACAAGTCGTTGAGAAATACCACGAGGCAAGAGACGACTACCAAATTTTCATCGATCTTTGCAAGGCTTATGCTAAAAATTTGGTCATTGCCTACACAGATAACGGCAAGGATGAGTTTGACTGGATCAAAGAGTACTATGACGCAGCCTACGCTCAGGTCAAGGCTGTGCCAGAGCTCACAACTGACATGAAGCCATTTGAAGAGTTTTGGAACGAGAACAAGCCAGTTACATTTGCCTCATCTCAAGATAGCGATAACTGGGTGAGATTTGGCGAATTTAGAGAAGATCCTGTGCTAAATGCTCTTGGAACTCCAAGCGGTCTTATAGAAATTTACTCAGAGACTATCGAGAAAATGGGCTATGACGACTGCAAGGCACACCCAATGTGGTTTGAGCCAATCGAGTGGCTAGGCATGAAAGATAAACCAGCTAAATTCCACATGATAAGCGCTCACCCAACTGACCGCTTGCACTCACAGTTAAGCCAAACTTCACTTCGTGATAACTACGCTATCGCAAATCGTGAGCCTATCTGGATCAACGAAAAAGACGCAAAAGAGCTTGGCGTAAAAACAGGCGACTTGGTGCGTGTATTTAACGCACGTGGCGAGGTTTTAGCAGGTGCTCACGTGACTAAAAACATCAAAGAGGGCGTTGTAAAACTAGCTGAGGGGGCTTGGTATGACGGCTTTGATAGTGGAATTTGCAAAAATGGCGGTGCAAACGTGCTAACCATAGATATCCCAACAAGCAAGCTAGCAAACGGCAACATCAGCCATACAGCTCTTGTAAATATCGAGAAATATAAAGGCGACGAGGCGTTAAAGCTTACAGCTTTTGCTGAGCCAAAAATTTCTAAATAATATTAAAAGCAGGGGAGTCTTCTCCTGCTTTTGAACTTAAAATTTAAAGCAAATCTTCTATTTACAAAAAGCTTAAATTTATATTTAAAGTCCATAGCTCTATAAATTTTTATTTTTATATTTGCAAAGCTTGACGTAAAGGATATCGCCACCGTGCTATCTTGACCTGTGTGCTTTAAAGCGATGCAAGTTGGCAAAGTTTATCAAGTGGCGCTGGTTGATAAATTTAGCGTTGTGCTTGCTATCATTTTGGCTGTCATTTTTCTTGGTGAGAGGCTAAATTACAAAGAAATTTTAGCCATTTGCCTTATTGTTTCAGGCGTTATTTTATTGATTTTCAAGTAAAAATTTATACTCTATATCTGGCTAAAAACCAAAAAACAAAACTATCTTATTTAATGGTATTTTTTGATCTAAAATTTATTCAAAAATTTTTAATTGTCAAGATGTCTTTATTAATTTTTAAAAAGCATTAAATATAGGGTAAATTTAATACTAGTTTTAATTCTTTTTCGATAAATTAAAGTGATTTTAACTTTTTAAAGGAGGAAAGATGAAGTCCATAACTTCAAAGATAGCGATGATTATCATCTCATTGCTAGTTATTTCGTTTGCTGCTATTTCAGCAGTCAGCTACTATACAGCGGAAAGTAAGGTAGTAGAGTTGGTCAGCCAGACCCAGGATCAGATTCTAAGTGATATCAAAGCAACCACGGATTCTTTTTTTGAAGATTATTTAGAAGTTGCCAAAAAGTCTGCTTCAGATATAGCACAAATACCAAATAATGATGACTCGTACATGGAAAAAACAAAAATGCAAAAAGAAAGCGTTAGTCATCTAGTTACTGATATTTTTTATGGTCGCGAGAGTGATGGACATTTTTTCCAGTCTGACGGCACTAGAACAACTCCAGCCGATAACTACGATCCTAGAACTAGAGGCTGGTATAAAGCAGCAAAGAGTGCAAATGGTGCTATATATACCGAACCTTACAAAGCTGCCTTGTCTAATGCTTTAGTAATTAGCTTTGCCGCTCCAGTAAATAAAAATGGAAATTTTGATGGTGTTTTGGGACTTGATTTAAAGATAGATACTTTAAGTAAGAAAATTCTCGAAATGGGTAAAACAAAATACGGCTATGTCTATTTAATGAATAAAGACGGCGTTATTCTTATGCACTCAAATCCTGAAAATGTCGGTAAAGCGATTCCTGCAAGCAAATATTTGGCCGATGAATTTGCAGCTAAGAGATTTGATGAAAATGGACTTATTCCTTACACAAACTATAAAGGCGAAAACGTAACCGCCAAAGTCCTTCCTATAAATGATCAAGGCTGGCTAGCCGTAGCCGCTATCGGAGCAGATACTTTTTCGTCTAATACCTTGCCTTTATTAAAAGCTCAAATAATCCTAGCCGTAGCTTTTATAGTCATACTTTCGGCTATCGTATTTACTCTTCTTAAAAAATCCCTTAGCCCTATTAGAACTATTCAAACTAAGCTTGAAGACGCGTTTAAATTTATCACTTATGAAACTCCTAACGCTCCGGAAAAGCTAGTAGTAACTACGCAAGACGAATTCGGCAGAATGAGCGAATCTATTAACGAAAATATAGAAAAAGTCCTTAACGGCGTTAAAAAAGACAGCGCCTTAATAGACGAGATGAACGGTATAGCAAATCTTATGATAAGAGGCCATATGGGAGCTAAGATTAACTCTACTCCGAATAACCCGGCTTTGGTTCAGTTAAAAGATCTGCTAAATAAATTCTTTACTTCTATTTCCGAAAATTTAAAAGGCATAGCCGTAGTTTTAGCTTCTTATAATAAAAACGACTATACTCCTAGATTAGAGCTAAAACCGGAGCTTGAAAGCGACCTAAAAGATATGATAGTAGGCCTTCAAAGCGCGGGCGACGCAGTAAGCAATATGCTAAGAGAAAATTTAAAAGAAGCTCAGGTTCTAGAAGAAAAAGCTAAAATCCTAGCAGAATCTATGAGAACCCTAACCGACGGAGCCCATAAGCAAGCAGATTCCATACAAGAAAGCGCAGCAGCTATAGAAGAGATGAGCAGTTCTATGAACGCTATTAGCCAAAAAGCTAGCGACGTAACAAGACAAAGCGAAGAGATTAAAAATATCATCGTTATTATTAGAGATATAGCCGACCAAACTAACCTACTTGCTCTAAACGCGGCTATAGAGGCGGCTAGAGCGGGCGAGCACGGCAGAGGCTTTGCCGTAGTTGCGGATGAGGTGAGAAAACTAGCCGAGCGAACTCAAAAATCACTTGGCGAGATCGAAGCTAACGCAAATGTTCTAGCTCAAAGCATCAATGAGATGAGTGAAAGCATCAGAGAGCAAAGCGAAGGTATAAATATGATAAATCAAAGTGTAAGCCAGATTGACAGTATTACAAAACAAAATATTGATATTGTTGGTACAACAAACGAAATTACTGATCAAATAGACGACATGGCTAAGACTATAGTAGCTGACGTTAGAAAGAACAAATTTTAATCTTAGACCGAATTTAGGGGTTTGCTTCCCCTAAATTCTAATTTTATCTCGCTGATCTTAACTACCTAAAATGAAAAAATAATTCAAAATTATTATTTAATGTATACATCACTATTTTGTAATTAATATTATTAAATACTATTTAATATAAAAAAATACAATCGCACCTTAAAAATTTTTGTAAAAGGAAAGTAAATGCGATCAATTGCAAACAAAATATCTTTAATGCTTATACTGGCATTATTCATATCATTCTCGCTAATATCTTTAGCTAGCTATAACACAGCTCATGATAAAGCCATTGAGTTAGTAATACAAACTCAAAAGCAAATTTTAAAAGATGTAAAAATCACATTAAATAGCTTTTTTGATAACAATCAGTATGCTATAGAGAAAATGGCTGAGACTCTTAGTAAAATAAGCGAGAAAAGTGATGGCTCGATGAATGCTGATGGCATAAATTTAGCTTTATCTCAAGCAAAAGCTATATCTGGAAAAGAGATCACTCTCGTTTACGCTGGATATGAGGATGGGGCTATGTTTAGATCAAATGGACAAAATAAAGCCGGATACGATCCAAGAGTTAGAGGATGGTATAAACAAGCTAAGGCCGAGAATAAACCAATATATACTGATCCATACATGGCAGCTTCATTAAATGCGATGGTTTTAACTTTTGCTGCACCTATTAAAAATATTGGAGTTACGGGTATAGATGCATCTATTGAGGAGTTGAGCAATAATATATCGCAAATCAGTAAGACTGAATACAGCTATGCTTTTGTTACAGATCAAAATGGCAACGTTATAATGCACCCAAATAAAGAATTAGTCGGCAAACCTCATGAGATCGCAAAGAGTCTAATAAAACAATATAATGAAAAGAAATTTGATGAAAATGGATTAATAGCATATAAAAATACAAAAGGCGAAGATGTCTATGCTTATATGTTAGAAATAAATGACAAAGGTTGGTTGGCAATAACAGCAATGGATCAAAATATCTTTAGCTCGCATACTTTGCCTATTTTAAAAGTTCAGATTATTTTAGCCTTTATATTTATAGTTGTCTTGTCTGCATTTGTATATTTCTTGCTAAAAAGATCGCTTAATCCTATTAAAACTATTACAGATGCTTTGGTTAGTTTCTTTAGATTTTTAAATTTTGAGATAAAAGAGCCAGTTGTTTCAAAGGTGGCAACAAAAGATGAATTTGGCGTAATGAGCAAACTAATAAATGATAATATTGCTAAAATTTTTGACAATGCCGATCAAGACTCTAGAGTGGTATCTCAATCTGTTGAGACTGCAAAGGCGATAGAAAATGGAAATTTAAAAGCAAGAATAGTAGATGTTCCAGCTAATCCGAAACTAATTGAATTAAAAGATGTCTTAAATAAAATGCTAGATGTTTTGGAGAAAAGAGTTGGTAGCGATTTAAATATGATCCAAAAAACTTTTAATGATTTTAGAAATTCTGATTTTACTTCAAGAATTTTGGATGCCAAAGGCAATGTCGAACTAGTAACAAACGAGCTTGGCGAAGAGATAGCTAATATGCTTGCGTTTAACTTAAAACAAGCACAATTCTTAGAAGAAAAAGCTAAAAATTTAGATGCATCAATGAAACAAGTAACTCAAGGTGCTAGCACACAAGCAAATTCTCTCCAGGAAAGTGCTGCTGCGATCGAGCAAATGAGTAGCTCAATGAGCGCAATTAGTCAAAAGACTGTAGATGTTATAAAACAATCTGAAGAGATTAAAAACATCATCGTTATTATTAGAGATATTGCAGATCAAACCAACCTACTTGCTCTAAATGCCGCTATCGAGGCAGCGCGTGCCGGCGAGCACGGCAGAGGATTTGCCGTAGTTGCCGACGAAGTGCGCAAACTAGCTGAAAGAACTCAAAAATCACTTGGTGAAATCGAAACTAATGCAAATATACTTACTCAAAGCATTAATGAGATGAGTGAGAGCATCAGAGAGCAAAGCGAAGGCATAAATATGATAAATCAAAGTGTAAGCCAGATAGATAGTATTACAAAGCAAAATGTTGATATCGTGAGCTCAACGAATGAAATCACCGCCCAAATCGATGAAATGGCTAAGACAATAGTAGCTGATGTTAAAAAGAATAAATTTTAACCTTGCGGCTTGATATTTAAAATTTCATTAATATTTCATCCTCAAAATTTGAGGATGAAAATAACTCCTTTTTATCTCTAATCTTAAAATTATTTTTTGTTTTATAAATATAATAAAATTTTTAAAAATTATCTAATATTTATAGCTTTATAGTGATATTACTAGTTAAATTTTTATAGATTATGTTTGCTGTAATGTAATGAAAATTATTAGAATTTATCCCTGCAATTATTGCTATTTCAGTAAGGAGATAAAATTTTTAATAATACTTTATGTTACTTTTTTACTCAAATATTTAAAAACAATTTTACTTTGTTTTATTTAGCTTTTTTGATAACTACTCTAAAATTTTTAAATTTTATTAAATAGTATTTTATTTTAAAATCGTGCTTTGTGAGAAAATTAATATTTTTATGTAGAAAAATATTTACATTTTTGGCTTAAGTTTTTTGAAATTTTTGTAAATGTAAATCAGTTGTAAATAAGTTTTACAAGGTTAATATCAATTAAATTTGTTTTAAATCTTTAAAGGAGAAAGAATGAATCGACGAGAATTCATAAAAAGTGCTGCAGCTAGTGCTGCTTGTGCTAGTGCTGGTATAGCCGTACCAAGCTCGCTAAGTGCAGCAAGCGAAGCTGAAAAAGGCTGGCGCTGGGATAAAGCCGCTTGTAGGTTTTGTGGGACAGGCTGTGGTATCATGGTCGCTACAAAAGAAGGCAAGATAGTAGCTGTAAAAGGAGATCCAGAAGCACCAGTAAATCGCGGTCTAAACTGCATCAAAGGCTATTTTAACGCCAAAATCATGTACGGCGAGGACAGGATCACTCATCCGCTTTTACGTGTAAATGAAAAAGGCGAATTTGATAAAAAAGGTAAATTTAAGCAAGTAAGCTGGAAGCAAGCATTTGATGTTATGGAGGCTCAGTTTAGAAAAGCATATGATGAGCTAGGACCTCATGGTATCGGAGTTCTAGGCTCTGGTCAATATACTATTCCAGAAGGTTACGCTGCTATTAAACTTATAAAAGGTGGCTTTAGAAGCAATAGCATCGATCCAAACGCAAGACACTGCATGGCAAGCGCGGTTGTTGGCTTTATGCAAGTTTTTGGTATAGACGAGCCATCAGGCTGTTTTGATGATATCGAGCTAACTGATACTATCGTAGCTTGGGGCGCAAATATGGCCGAGATGCACCCGATACTTTGGGCACGCGTAAGCGATAGAAAGCTTAGTGATCCTGATAGAGTAAAGGTTGTAAATTTAAGCACTTACTCAACTAGAACATCAAATTTAGCTGATATCGAGATCATCTTTGCTCCGTCATCTGACCTTGCTATCTGGAACTACATCGCTCGTGAAATAGTTTATAACCACCCAGAGATGATCGATGAAGAATTTGTTAAAAAGCACTGTGTATTTACAACTGGTCCAGCCGATATCGGATATGGTCTTCGTCCAGATATTAATCACAAAAAATATGCTCCAAGCGAGCTAGACACTGCTGCGACTGAGAAGTCAAAGGTACTAAGTGAAGCTGAGGGTGTTACACTTGCATATCTTGGACTAAAAGCTGGCGATACGCTAGAAAATAAAAATGCTGCAAAATCTGGCGCACATTGGCAAATAACATTTGAAGAGTTTAAAAAAGCTCTTGCACCTTACACGCTTGACTTTACAGCAAAGGTGGCAAAGGGCGATCCAAATGAAGATATAGAAGAATTTAAGAAAAAGCTAAAGGCACTTGCTGATCTTTACATCGAGAAAAACCGCAAAGTCGTAAGTTTTTGGACGATGGGCTTTAACCAACACCAACGTGGTACATGGGTAAATGAGCAAGCTTATATGGTGCATTTCTTACTTGGTAAGCAAGCACTTCCAGGCTCAGGAGCGTTTTCTCTAACTGGCCAACCAAGTGCGTGTGGTACTGCAAGAGAGGTTGGAACATTTGTTCACCGCTTACCAGCTGACATGGTTATCGAAAATCCAAAACATAGAGAGATAACTGAAAAAATTTGGAAACTTCCTGCTGGAACACTAAGTGGTGTACTCGCTTCTCACTACGTAAAAATGATGCGTGATCTTGAAGATGGTAAGGTTAAATTTATATGGGTTCAAGTAAACAACCCATGGCAAAATACTGCAAATGCAAACCACTGGATAAAAGCAGCTCGTGAGATGGATAACTTCATCGTTGTAAGCGATCCTTATCCAGGAATTTCTGCAAAAGTGGCTGACCTTATTCTTCCAACTGCGATGATCTATGAAAAATGGGGTGCATATGGTAATGCCGAGAGAAGAACACAACACTGGAGACAGCAAGTACTTCCGGTTGGCGAAGCGATGCCTGATATTTGGCAAATGATGGAGTTTAGTAAGCGCTTTAAGCTAAAAGATGTTTGGGGTGAGAAAAAAGTAAATGACAAAGTTACACTCCCAAATGTACTTGATGCTGCAAAAGCTATGGGGTATAGCGAAGAAGATACGCTATTTGATGTACTTTTTGCAAACGAAGAGGCTAAGAAATTTAGCGCAAACGATCCAATCATGGAAAACTACGACAATACAGAAGTATTTGGCGATAGCAGAAAAGTGATCGGCTCAGATGGCAAAGAATTTAAAGGATATGGATTTTTCGTCCATAAATATCTTTGGGAAGAGTATAGAAAATTTGGCGTTGGACACGGTCATGACCTAGCTGACTTTGACACTTACCACAGAGTAAGAGGTCTTAGATGGCCAGTTGTTGATGGTAAAGAGACTCAGTGGAGATTTAATACTAAATTTGACCCATACGCTAAAAAAGCTGCCCCAAATGAGAAATTTGCATTCTATGGCAACAAAAATGCAGCACTTCCAACAGGCGATCTAAAAGGCGTTACAAATAAAGATAAAACATCTCTTGCAAACAAAGCAAAAATTTTCTTCCGCCCTTATATGGATCCATGCGAGATGCCAAGTAAAGATTATCCATTCTGGCTATGTACTGGCCGTGTTCTAGAGCACTGGCACTCAGGCACTATGACCATGCGTGTTCCTGAGCTTTATAGGGCTGTTCCAGAGGCACTTTGCTATATGCATGAAGATGATGCTAAAAATCTTGGCGTAATGCAAAATGAGATCGTTTGGGTCGAATCACGCCGTGGCAAGGTAAAAGCAAGAGTTGATCTAAAAGGTAGAAATAAGCCGCCAGTAGGGCTTGTTTATGTGCCTTGGTTTGATGAAAACGTATTTATCAATAAAGTCACACTAGACGCTACTTGCCCAATCTCAAAAGAGACTGATTATAAAAAGTGTGCGGTTAAAATTTATAAAGCATAGGTGAGCGATATGGGATTTTCAAGTAGGCGAGAGGCTTTAAAATTTGGAGCAAAAGTAGCACTTTTGGCTCTTGGCGGAGGCTTTGTTTGGTCGCTTAGTGCCAAAGCTTCGCCACTTATGCTTCTTAGGCCTCCTGGTGCAAAAGAAGAGAAGCAATTTTTACAAAGTTGCATTAGATGCGGGCTTTGCGTAGAAGCTTGTCCATTTGATACGCTAAAGCTCTCATCGCTAGAAGATGGCATAAGCATTGGAACGCCTTATTTTGAGCCTAGAAAAATTCCTTGCTATATGTGTGAAAATATCCCTTGTGTGCCAGCCTGTCCGACTGGAGCTTTGGACGTAAATTTAGTAAGCACAAAAGGCAAGCTTGACATAAATAAGGCCAAAATGGGTGTTGCGGTGGTTGATATGAAAAACTGCGTGGCATACTGGGGCATACAGTGCGATGCTTGCTATAGATCCTGTCCGCTCATAGATAAGGCCTTGTATCTTGAGTATCGCCGTAACGAAAGGACGCAAAAGCATGCCTTTTTACTTCCAGTGGTCGATAGCGACATCTGCACCGGATGTGGCCTATGCGAGCGAGCCTGTATCACTAAAAAAGCAGCCATTACCGTGCTAAACCGTGACGCGGTGCTTGGCAAAGTAGGCGATAACTACGTCAAAGGCTGGGTCAAAGAAGATGAAAGACGCATAGACGATGCAGACAGCAAAATAAAGCTTGACATTAAAAAAGCGACTGATTATCTAAATGGTGGTGAGCTATGAAATTTTTAATCTTAAGACGAATAACTCAAATTTCTATCCTAGCGCTATTTATCCTAGGAAATTTTTATGGAGTTAAGATACTTAGCGGAAATTTAAGCTCATCTTTGCTTTTTGGAAAAATTCCACTAAGTGACCCATTTGCTTTAGTTCAAATTTTACTTGCAAGCTTTAGTGCTGGCATAAATGCAATTATTGGAGCTGGCATTATCTTTGCATTTTACGCGCTAGTTGCTCCAAGAGCGTTTTGTTCGTGGATATGCCCAATAAATTTACTAACCGATATCGCTTTTAAACTAAGAGAGAAATTTGGCTTTAAGGGCGAAAAAGTCTTAAATGTGAGTAAAAATTTACGTTATTACTTGCTGGCTCTTGCTCTTATATTAAGCCTTGCTTTATCTTACCCGGTATTTGAGAGCGTTAGCTATATTGGCATTATTCAGCGTGGCTTTATTTACGGCTCGGCTAGTGCTTTAGGTATAGCGGTTGCGATCATTGCTTTTGATATGTTTGTGTTAAAGCGTGGTATTTGTTCGCACGTTTGTCCTCTTGGTGCCTTTTACGCCATCATCTCAAAATTTGCCCTAATTAGAGTAAAGCATGATGCCCAGGCTTGTACAAAATGTATGAAATGCAAGCTTATTTGCCCAGAGATGCAAGTGCTTGACATGATCGGTAAAGATAGCCGCTCGGTTAGCTCAAGCGAGTGCATAAGCTGTGGCAGGTGCATTGATGTTTGTGGAGATGGGGCTTTGAAATTTAGTATTAGAAATTTAAGGAGAGAAAAATGAAAATAAAAATAATGATGCTTGGAGGATTGTGTGCTGCGTTTTTTGCGGCATGTACTTTTAATAATCCAAGTATTAGTGATTCGCAAATCGGCTTTAGAAATATCGATTTGCTAGACGATAAAGACGTTGTATTAAAAGATGTGAACTACACAAAAGAGCCAGCCGGTATGTCAAAGAAATTTGATAGGTCTTTTGAAAATGCACCACCATTTATCCCACACGATACTGAGGGTTTAGTGCCTATCACAAAAGATATGAATATGTGCGTAACCTGCCATATGCCAGAGTTTGCAAAAGATAGTGGAGCAACACCGATACCATCATCTCACCTTTATGACATCAGAAATAAAAAAGATCTTGCAGGCAAGCTTGATGATGAAAGATATAACTGCACAACATGCCACGTTGAGCAACAAAATGGCGTAACGCAGCTTGTTGGCAATAAATTTAAGCCTGATTTTAGAGATAAAAACGGTACTCATAAATCAAACTTGCTAGATGTTTTAAACGATGGTGTTAAATAATGCAAAGCAGGCGAGAGCTTTTTAGTAAAATTTTGGGGGCAAAATCTGCTCCCAAATTTATAACTCCACCATTTTTTAGCGGTGAGTTTGACTGCGATGGATGCGATGCTAGCTGCGTAAATGCTTGTGAAAAAGAGCTTCTTAGCTTTGAAAATGAAAGGGTAGTTTTTAAAGTTAAAAAGCTGGGCTGTGACTTTTGCGAAGAGTGCGCAAAGGCTTGTGAGAGTCTTGGTAAGAAGACATTAAGCTTAAACTCACCAAAGAGTATAAATGCAAAAGTTAGCATCGATGTTTCTAGCTGTCTAGCATGGAACGATACAATCTGCTACAACTGCCTTGATGCTTGCAAATTTAAAGCAGTCGAATTTCTTGGCGTTTTTAGACCTATTGTTAATCAAAACTGCGTAAGTTGCGGCGAGTGCTTTGATGTTTGCTTTAAAAATTCACTTCAAATGGAGGCCTTATGAGAGCTTTGTTTTTTATTTTTTGTCTATTAAATTTTATCTTTGCAAGCGAGATCACCACTCCATACAAGCAAATAGAGGCTAGTGCAAATGTGCTAAGCACAACGCTAATAAATGGCAAACTCTTTATCGCGACTGATGGAGGGACGGTTGAAATTTATGATCCTAAAGAGTCTAAATTTGAAGAGATCATTAAGATGGATGATATAAAAACCTACGTTAGTGATCATGAAAGACCAAAAATTCTAAACGTTGATGAGTTAAACGGCAAGATACTCATCCTAAGCGAGGGTGACTATGCTACAAAGGTGCTTTATATAAGAGAAAATGGACAGATGAAAAGCATAAAAATACCAAATCAAGCAACAAAAAAGGCATTGTTTTTAGATAATGAGCATGTTGCGCTTGCTTCAATTAGCAATGAAATTTACTTTTTAAACCTAAAAAATGGCGAAATTTATGATAGCTTTAAAATTTCAATCGCGATGCTTTCAGATATGGAGATAAATGAAGATAGAAGCACGCTAGCTATCGCTTGCGAGAGTGGGAAGGTCTACTTTTATAACATAAAAGCTAAAAAAATGGATCAAATTTTAGACATTCATACAGACAATATCTACGACATCTCATATAAAAATGGCGTCATGATCAGCGGAGGTACCGACAGGATCGTGGGGATATTTTCAGCTGGAAGCCTAAAAAAGATAAATACCGGCTTTTTGGTCTATGGCGTCGGCCTTAGCGATGATGGCAGAGTGGCAGCCTATATGAGCGATGAGATGAGCGATGTAAATTTAGTTGATAGCAAAAGCTTAGAAAATATCGCAATGCTAAAAACTGGGCAAAGTACGATAAATAGCATAGTTTTTATAAGCGACAATGAAGTTGTAACTTCAGCCTATGAGAATAAAATTTTGTTTTGGAGAATTAAATGAATATTTCAAGTTTAATAGTTTATACGGACAATAAAAATGAAAGTGTAAAAAATGAGATAAAAAAGCTAAAAGAATGTGAAATAATAACCGACGCAGACGATAGAATCGTAGTGGTAGTTAGCTCAGATAGTATTGAAGATGAGATAAAAAATTTTAAAAAGATAGAAGCTATCAGTGGAGTAGTGAGTGTTGCGATGGTTTACAGCTATCAAGAAGATGCCGAAGAAAATAGGAAAAAGCTAGAAGAAAATGGCAAGATAAGTGAAATTTTAACAAGTGATGAGGTAAAGGCAGAGGATATTACTTATGGCGGCAGCGTGCATCATAGAGTGAAATAGTAAAACTTAAATTTTTAGCTTTTGCATTATCATTAAAATTTATAGCGCAAAAGCCCACCTTTTATATAGAGATTCTTAATAAATTCATTGCTAGTACTGCTTATATTTAATCAATTTTGTTTGACTTGTAGATTAAATTTATGTTCAATGGCTTAATTTAGATTTTTGGTGAAAAATCACTCAACAAGCATTAAAATCAAAAGTATAGCAAGTGAATTAAATTTTAGTTTAGAAGACCTTGAGATGATGCTTGCATAAAGAATTTTGGTAGGCCAGTTTTGGCTTACTAAATTTATAGCCTTAAGGTCTATCTTTGATCAAATTTAATAAATTTTCTCCAATGTTTTCATTTGTTAGATTTGAAATTTCTTTATAAAAATTTCCTTTTTTGTCTATTAAATATATTGAAGAGCTGTGGGCAACAGAGTAGCCCATGGCCGAGTTTTCAAGACGGACTTTTTGAAATTTTACACCGTAGGTTTTTGCCACTTCTTTTAAGGCGTTTAGTTTTAATCCATCGGCATCTTTGTAGAAATTTTTTGCCATTAGAGTTAAATTTTCAGGAGTATCGCGTTCAGGATCAAGCGTAATAAAAAGTAACTCAAAGTCATCTCTTTTTAGTTTATTTAGCTCATCGCCAATCAAAGAGAGCGCAGTAGGGCAGACATCGGGGCAAAAAAGATAACCAAAATATATAACTTTGTACTTTCCATCGTAATTTTTAAGACTTACTTCACCATTTTGCGAAAGTGCCTTAAAATCATACTTGTTTGGCTTTATTAGCAAAAGTGCAACACCTATACAAATTAAGATTATTATTAAGCCCCAAAATGCCTTTTTCATCATTACCCTCTATAATTTTAGATCAAGATCTACAAAAAAACCAGTTTCTTTTTCGTCATCAAGCACTTTAAATCTATATCTCATAAGCTCGACAACGCAAGCACTTAGCACTACTTGAGCAGTTAAGTTATCGCCTCTTGGCTCAAGTCTTGCTTTGATCGATCCCATATTCATATTTATGCCGTCTATCTCAAGACTAGGATTTTTTAGCCCTAAATTTTTACCGTTAATGATTTTAAAGCTAAAAGGTCTCATAGCATAAATAGGTCTTGGTGAGATGTCTATTTTTAGCTTTACGCCTTTAAATTCCATCTCACAAGGTTTATTGTTTAGATCACATTTTAAAGGATCTAGCGATGTGTTTACATCGGAAAATTCAGGTGGATCTTCCTTGCTTGTTGTCATAAGCTTATAGCCTATCGAAAAAGCGCCTAGAACAACAAAGATAAATGAAAAAATAATTATGATTTTTTTCATTATTTAAAGTTTTTAGTTACTCCGATATTATCAAGCTTTATACTTTCGCCATTGCTAAATTTTAGCTCTAAATCAACTTTATCACCATCTTTTAATGGTTTATTTAGATCCATAAGCATAATGTGTAAACCGCCAGGAGCTAGTTTTGTTTCACCATTTTTTGGAATCACTGCATCTTCGATTTGAACCATAGCCATCATACCATCATTCATTTTGTGAGTATGAATTTCTGTACTTTTGCAAACGCTTGAATGAGCGCCAATAAGCTTTACATCAGAATTTGAAGTATTTTTTATATCCATAAAAATTGCACTATTGTTTGTGCCAGGTTTTGTATCTCTAGCTCTAACATTTTCTAGGCTGATATCAGCCGCCATAAGAGCAGAAGCTGCAAGCATCGCACCAAAAACGATTTTTTTCATATTTTTCCTTTGTGATAAAATTAATAATGGTTTTCACATTATACATTTAGAACTACTTAATTTACCTTTAAAATCTAAAAATATAAATTTTTTAGGATATAATTACGGACTAAATTTTACTTTTTGGGATATTTCACTTGAAAAAAATTATATTTTTCTTCATCGCGTTGTCGCCTTGTCTTTTTGCCCAAAATTACGAAGAAATTTACTTAAAAAATGGCTCTGCTGCTGTTATTGATGCCATCGAAAAAAATATTTTAAGTAAGGATTACTGGCTAAAAAAGCTTGAAGGCAAGGATGTAAGATATGGGTATTATGACAATGAGATACTTCTAAGTGTAGTTGATAAAACTAAAAAGAAGCTTGAAGTGATCTCTTATAATGGCGGTATTACAAAAAAGCTTTTTAGCTCAAGTGTTATAGTTGGTAAAAATGGTGATAAGCTTCTTGAAGGCGATCTAAAAACACCGGTTGGAGTGTATCAGCTTACACGTAGATTTACGCCAAATGATAGATATCTTGGCCCACTTGCATTTTCGCTTTCATATCCAAATTTGCTTGATAAGCTTGCAAAGCGAAATGGCGGTGGCATTTGGATACATGGCTATCCACTTGATGGTCAAAGGACAGATGAGCTAAAAACAAAAGGCTGCGTGGCTATGCAAAATGATACTTTGATGAAATTCGATGATGTTGTGGATCACAAAAAAACACTTGCATTTATTTATGAAGATAAGCGTCCAGAAGCTAGTGCAAAAGATATTGCAGTGATCATTTCTGGACTTTTGGGCTGGAAAAAGACATGGAGCGAGAGCGACATTGAAAACTATCTTAAATTTTACGATAAAAACTTTGAACGATACGATGGTATGAGCTTGGAAAAATTTAAAAGTATGAAGCGGGCTATTTTTTCTAAAAAAGAGAAAAAACGCATTAGTTTTTCAAATTTTCTCATCACGCCTTATCCAAATCTTAAAAACGATAGGCTTTTTCGTGTGAGTTTTTATGAGGATTATGTTTCAGATACACATAAATTTGCTGGTCAAAAGACGCTTTATGTGAAGCTTTATAACGATGATATGAAAATTTTTATAGAGGAGTAAAAGTGGAAAAATCTCAAGAAGTAAAAGAAAAAATCGAAAAAATTTTAGAGGCAAGAGCTGCTTTTTTTGCTGAGCTTGACCGCCAAGTTCCAAAGAAAGATGGTACTGATGTTTTTGATTTTAGTAAAGTAAAAGAGGCTGATCTGAAAGAAATTTACGCTAAATTTTATGCATTTGACTACAACGTAAGAAAACTTTTACCGGATGTTTATACTGCTTTTAATGTGAATTTTAATGTCTGAAATACGCCTAAATAAAGCTTCATATATCCATAACCTCACTCAAATTTGTGCTAAAGCTGGTGGCAAAGAGAAAGTAATAGTTGTATTAAAAGACAATGCTTATGGCCATGGCGCAAGGCTTATTGCAAATGAAGCTAAAAAATTTGGCATAGAAATTTGTGCTGTAAAAAGTGAGTTTGAGGCAAATGAAATTTCTGACATATTTGAAAATATTCTCATTCTCTCGCATGTTCCAACCGGAAATGAAAGCAGCAAATTTATCTATGCGATAAACGACATAGACGCACTTTTAAAGATAAAAGAAAATACAAAAATCAACCTTGCAATTGACACTGGTATGCATAGAAATGGGCTTGATATAAGTGAGCTTGATTATGCGTTTGAAATTTTAACAAGAAGGAATTTGGAGTTTCTTGGAGCTTATACTCATTTTCGTGCAAGTGATGAGCTAAATACTGATTATTTCGTGCAAAGGGAAAATTTTAGGGCTGCAAAAGAGAAAATTTTAGCTCTTTGCGATGAGTTTGGTATAAAAAAACCGATCTTTCACTCTCACAACTCAGCTGCTCTTGAGAGAGCAAGTGAAATCGATGATGATATGGTGCGTATTGGTATTGCCCAGTATGGATACTCTCAGTTCAATGATAGTTTGGGGTTAAAGCCGGTACTTTCACTATGGGCAAAAAGAGTTAGCAGGCGCATTTTAAAAAGTGGTCAAGGTGTTGGATATGGCGCTAAATTTAGCGCAAAAGAAGATATAAATGTAGCCACCTATGATCTTGGATATGGCGATGGGTTACTAAGATACAATGGCTGTGGTGAGTTAAGACTTGCCAATAACGAGCCAATACTAGGCAAAATTTCTATGGATAGCTTTAGTTGTAAAGATAGCGGCGAGTGGGTCTGTGTCTTTGAGGATGCAAATATTTGGGCGAAATTTTTTGATACTATAAGTTATGATATTTTAGTAAAGCTCTCGCCAAACATCACTAGAAAATTTATATAAAGGAAATATGTGAAAAAGATCGTTTTATTAGCCCTTGCTAGCCTTGCTTTTGGTGTGCAAGAGAGTGAGTTTAAGATTTATGAGCAGATACTAAATCAGCTTGACACTAAGCAGATCCCAACCTTTGTCGTCCAAACTGCAAAGCCAAATTTACCAAGTAGGGTCGATGAGATGATTACGCTAAAAGATGTAAGTAGCAGCGGGCTAAACATACATGGCGAGTTTGTTTTAAACGAGACCAAGACAAAGAGGATAAAAGGCTACAACAAAGCTCAAATCTTAGCTTTAAAAGATGAGTTTTATAAAAATGGAAAAGATGCGCTTTGCAACTCAGGTATGGCTAGAGCTGTGCTAAATCGTGGCATCACTCTAAGTGGTAGTTACGGCTTTGAGGGTAGGCATTTTTTTGATATAAATTTGGATAAAAGTAGTTGCGAGTAGCCCTTTTTTTACTGTTTTTTTACTCACTTGCCCTGGCTCTTACGCCAGATATGGCAGCGAAAAATCATGCAACTTACTATAAAAAAAAGCTCCCATTTATCTGTACGCCAACACTTACGCTTAACGATATCTTGAATGTCGGTGATACGCTCATCTATAGATACGCCGTCAAACACGCAAGAAAGCAAGAGATCAAAAGGTTTGAGGAGAAAGAGCGTTTGGAATTTATCGAAGCTATCAAAAAAGAGAATTTGCGAACTGCTTGCAAAGATAAAGAGATCTTAAATATGCTAAGCATCGGTGTCGCCTTGGATGAGCTTTTTTATTCAGAAAATGGTGAGCTGATCTTTGAGTACACTATAGAAGATCGTGACTGCAAGAAATTGCAGTGAAATTTGGGGCTAAATTTCGGTTTTTTGGTTGTAAATTTGATATTTTTATAAATTTTAAAATTTTATTTACTTGCAAGAATCGACTACTAAAATTTGATTTTGCCCACCGCTTGGCTCAAATTTTAGATCCGAAATTACTCGCTCATAAAATTTAAAATTTCTTGTAAATGTCTAAATTTAAAGCCAAAAAAGATGGTAAAAAGAAGAAATTTAGCCCAAATTTCACTAAGGACTAAATTTTTACATGCCTCTTTTTATCTCTTGTTCAAGTCTTTCAAGCTCAGCAATCCTATCGCTAGTGCTTGGATGCGTTCTAAAAAGTACGCCAAGCTTGTTAGTTAGCGAGCCAAATGGATTTACGATAAACATATGAGCACTTTGCTCGCTTGCGTTTTGCATAACGTAAGAATTTGAGTAGCTCTCAAGCTTTCTTAGAGCGCTTGCAAGCCACTCTGGGTGTCCTGTTAGATAGGCTGCGCCTTTGTCCGCCTTGTACTCGCGCTCCCTTGAGATCGCCATTTGGATGATTGTGGCAGCTATTGGCATGAGTATAGCAAGTGCTAGCATAACGATGGCATTACCGCCACCTCTTCTTGAACCGCTGCTTTGCCCAGCAATACCACCAATCTTAGCAAAATTTGCAAGCATTGCGATAGCGCCAGCTAGTATGGCAGCGATTGAACCAGTTAGGATGTCGTAATGCCTTACGTGGCTTAGCTCGTGAGCTAGCACACCCTCGATCTCGTTTTCATTTAAAATTTTTAAAAGCCCCTCGGTTACTGCAACGGCTGCATGGCTTGGGTTTCTGCCCGTAGCAAAGGCATTTGGTACCTCTTCTGGTATGATGTAAATTTTTGGCATAGGCAAATTTGCCTTTTGTGTGAGACGAGATACGATCTCATAAAGCCCGTGAGCGTTACTCTCATCGACTGGGATAGCGTTATATCTTTTAAGCACCAGAGTATCACTAAAAAAATATGAAAAGATATTTGTGCCAGTTGCTATCAAAAAGGCGATCATCATGCCATACTCACCGCCAATATATCCGCCAACAGCGATAAAAATCAGCATTAAAGTAACCATTAAAAAAGCAGTTTTAAAAATTTCCATTTTTGTCCTTATTCTTTTATAGCATTTGGCAAGATCGCAGCGTCTATGTTAAATTTTGCAAGCTGTGCTAGCTCGCTCTCATCTTTTATCAAAACAGCTATAAGTACGTCAAATAAATAACTCTCAGCAATCTTTGCTAGATCTTTTGCAATGTCAATATCTGCAATAATAAATTTTGCTCCAGCCGCGTTTGCGATAATGGCTTCATTTGTATTCGTCACAAAAATGCTAAAGTTTGCTTCAGCTTCTAGCGCTCTTTTTATCAAATTTCTATCAAATTTAAAGAGATTTTGCCTACCGTTTGAAATTTCATCTTCGCTTTTGCAAAGAAATAGTGGCTCAAATTTGATCAGCTCATCACCCAAAATTTTCATCTCTCACCCTTTATACACTCTTTGCAGATATATTTTCCGTCTCTTAATACCATTTGATCGATGTCACTAAAGACACCGCATTTGCTGCACTCTTCGAAGTTACTGGTGCTTATCTTGTCGCTATTTTTTCTATTTTTAAAAAATATGATGTAAATCGCAACCAAAATCGCTACAAAAAGCAAGTATTTCAATGTTTTTCTCCATGTTTTTTGAAATTAAAATATATGTAGTTTCTATTTTTTTCATTATAAATTTGCGCGTCTATGCCTGAAATTTCATCCATAACGCTTGAGCCCTTGTAGATGAGAAATTTAGTATTTTCATCGTAAAATCCCTCGCAAATTTTTATAAGCTCTTTTGTCTTGCTAAGTGCCCTTGAGGTGATGAGATTAGCTGTAAATTTATCTGCAAGCTCGATCTTTTGGCTATGAACTTCTAAATTTTGCAAACCAAGCTCGATCTTAGCATAGCTTAGAAATGATGATTTTTTGGCTATTGGCTCAAAAAGGTGCCACTTTGTTTGCGGCATTGCGAGTGCTAAAAATATCGCTGGAAGGCCAGCTCCGCTACCAACATCGATCGCAGTTTTGGCACTTAGGTCAAAAATTTCAAGCGGCTTTATGCTATCAAGTACTTGCTCGCTTATGCTTTTATAATTGCTTAAGCTATGAATGGCATTAAATTTAGCAAAAATTTGAGCATAAGCCTTTACTTTTTCGTCAAAATCAGCTGGCAGACAAAGCTCATTTTTCATTACAAAATATGCCCCATTTGCTCTTTTTTTACACGAAGATAGTCTTCGTTAAACTTATTTGGTTTTATGATAATAGGTACGCGTTTTACGATCTTTGCCGACTTTAAACCATGAAGTTTTAGCGGATTGTTTGTGAGTAAATTTATCTCTTTTATGCCGTAGTGATTTAGGATAAAATCAACCACTTCGTATGTTCTCTCGTCAGCTTTAAAACCTAGCTGGTGATTGGCTTCTATCGTGTCAAGGCCCTTATCTTGAAGGCTATAGGCGTTTATTTTGTTTAAAAGCCCGATATTTCTGCCCTCTTGACGCAGATAGATGACCATGCCGCTATTTTCTTCGATATATTTTAGGCTCGCTTCAAGCTGGTCGCGGCAGTCGCACTTTAGGCTCCCGATCGCATCGCCAGTTAGGCATTCGGAGTGAATTCTAAGATTTACAACTTCGCTCAAAGGCTCTTTGTAGATCACGAGGTGCTCTTTTGCCCCTTCTTTGAAGGCTTGAACCTTATAAGTGCCAAATCTTGATGGTAGATTTGCCGCGTTTGAAATTTCTATTTTCATTTTAAATTTACTCCAACTGTGCTAAACTAGCTAAAAATCAAGCATTTTAACAAAGAAAAGGCAAAAATATGTTTAAACGTTTTAGAAGATTAAGAATAAATCCAGCTTTAAGAGACATGGTGCGAGAGACTAGCCTTAGCGTAAATGACTTCATCTATCCGCTCTTTGTAGTTGATGGCAAGGGCGTTAAAAACGAGATCGCTTCGATGCCAGGCGTTTATCAAATGAGTATCGATGAAATTTTAAAAGAGTGTGAAGAGATAGTAAATTTAGGCATAAAATCGATCATTTTATTTGGCATACCAAGCCTAAAAGATAGCGTTGGCAGCGACGCACTAAGCAACGACGGCATCATTGCAACTGCGCTTCGTGCCATAAAGGATAAATTTCCAAATTTATTTGTCATAACAGATCTTTGCTTTTGTGAATACACAGATCATGGCCACTGCGGCATAATCGACCACGTGCATAATACCATCGACAATGACGCAACGCTTGAAATCTCAGCTAAACAAGCCTTGATACACGCTCAAAATGGCGCCGACATGATCGCACCAAGCGGTATGATGGATGGTATCATCGCAACACTAAGAGAGGCGCTTGATAGTAATGGCTATGAAAATTTACCAGTGATGGCGTACTCGACTAAATTTGCTTCAGCCTACTATGGACCATTTCGCGATGTGGCACAAAGCGCTCCAAGCTTTGGTGATAGAAAGAGCTACCAAATGGACAGCGCAAACCGCCTTGAAGCTATAAATGAGAGCTTGCAGGACGAGGCACAAGGCGCTGATATCTTGATGGTAAAGCCAGCACTCGCCTATCTTGACATCGTTAGAGAGCTAAGAAATTTAACACTTCTACCACTTTGCGTCTATAACGTAAGCGGCGAGTACGCACTGCTAAAAGCTGGCGCAAAAGCTGGCATCATCGACTATGAGCGCGTTATGATGGAGACCTTGATCGGCTTTAAAAGAGCAGGGGCAAATTTGATCATCACCTATCACGCAAAAGAAGCGGCTAAAATTTTAAGGGGCTAAGATGAGGCACTTTTTGACGCTAAATGACTTTAGCAAAGATGAAATCGAGCAGATGATAAATTTAGCCCGCAAAATCAAAAAAGAGGCGAAGGCTAGAGAATTTAAGCCATACCTTAAGGACCAAAAGCTTGCGATGATATTTGAAAAAAGCTCGACTAGAACGAGAGTAAGCTTTGATGTGGGCATGCATGAGCTTGGCGGGTATGCGCTATTTTTAAGTAAAAATGATATACAAATAGGCCGCGGCGAGCCAATCCGTGACACTGCCAGGGTGATAAGCAGGATGTGTGACATGGCCATGCTAAGGGTCGATAAGCACGAGACACTAGAAGAATTTGCTAAATTTTCAAGCGTGCCAGTTATAAACGGCTTAAGCGATAAATTTCACCCAGTGCAGCTCATGGCGGATTATCTCACGATGCTAGAATTTAGCGCAGGAGAGAAGGTCGCGTACGTAGGAGATGGCAACAACATGACTCACTCGTGGCTCATGCTAGCCAGCAAGCTTGGCCTTGAGCTAAGAGTCGCCACGCCAAAAGGCTACGAAGTGGATGCAGAAATTTTAAAGATGGCTAATGAAAACGCAAAAATTTCAGGTGCGAAAATTTTTATCACAAATGATATAAAAGAAACAGTAGATGGTGCCGATGTAGTGACTACGGACACTTGGGTATCGATGGGGCAAGAGGCCGAGAAAGAAAAGAGGCTAAAAGATTTTGCTGGATACTGCGTGGATGAAAATTTGATGAGTTTAGCTAAAAAAGATGCGATATTTTTGCACTGCTTGCCAGCTTATAGGGGCTACGAGGTGAGCGAGGCAGTCTTTGAGAGACACGCGGATGAAATTTTTATCGAGGCTGAAAACAGACTTCATGCCCAAAAAGGTGTAATGGTCTGGCTAGATGAGAGAAGAAGATGAGCAAAGAGAAAAGTATATATGATGAGATAGACGAGATCGGCAATAGCCTTGGGCTAAGTAGCCCTGAAAAGACGATCTTTGAGATAGTTTCAACCAAAAATCCAAATGAGCATATTTTAAATTTAAAAAGTGGCTCTTGGGACTCAAAAGAACCGTGGTTTGGCATTGATGAAAATCAAAATTTACACACGGTAATCTCTGTAAAATCGCTTTCTGCTTTGATCGAGGCCTTAAAAGAGTCTCAAAAAGAAAATTTTGATCTAAGGCTTGAAAAGACGATCTGGCAAAATATACCAGTTGATTTTAGTGATGTTTGGGTGGTTGCTATGGATGAGATAAAAAAGATCGCAAGCGATAAAAAAAGTAGACAATTTAATATTGATCTTGACAAACTAGTAAAAAATATCAAAAAAGAGCACCCAAATTTATTTGTAGACATAAAAGAGGTGATTCAAATGGCAAGGAGTAGAGCAGATGATTGATTTTAGTGCTTATGTAAAGTATTCAAGGCCAGGGCCAAGATATACTAGCTATCCGACAGCACCAGAGTTTAGTGATCAATTTAGCTATGAGGCATATATAAAAGAGCTTGAAGGCCGTGATCTGAAGCGACCGCTTTCGCTTTATTTACACTTGCCATTTTGCAGAAGTGCTTGTTATTTTTGTGGCTGTAATGTCATCTATACTAGTAAAGAGGATCGCAAAGAGAAATATATAAGATATATAGAAAAAGAGCTTGAAATTTTAGCTCGCCACCTGGACACCAGCTCCGAGGTCTTACAGATGCATTTTGGTGGCGGTACACCGACATTTTATAACGCCGCTCAGCTTGATGAGATCATCAAACTTATCAAAGCTAAATTTAAAAATTTATCAAAAGAGGCTGAGATAAGTTGTGAGATAGATCCGAGATTTTTGACAAATGAGCAGCTTGACGTGCTCATATCTCATGGCTTTAACCGCATAAGCTACGGCGTGCAAGACTTTGATGAGAAGGTGCAAAAAGAAATTCATAGAATTCAGCCTTATGAGATCACCCAAAATGCTGTAAAAATGGCTAGAGAAAAGGGCATAAAATCAATCAATATGGACCTGATTTACGGCCTGCCTTATCAAAGTCTAGAGAGCTTTAAAAAGACGCTTGAACTAGCCCTTACACTTGATCCTGATAGGCTTGCGGTATTTAACTACGCTCATGTGCCATGGATAAAAAAATCAATGCGCAAATTTGATGAGACAACCTTACCAAATCCAGAAGTGAAGCTTGAAATTTTAAAATTTACAGCTGAGTTTTTAACTAAAAATGGCTACAAAATGATAGGTATGGATCACTTTGCAAAGCCAAATGATGAGCTTTTTAGCGCTCTTGCAAATGGTACTTTGCATAGAAATTTCCAAGGTTATACGACAAAGGGTGGCGCTGATCTTATTGGTATAGGCGTGACAAGTATCGGTGAGTGCAAAAGGCACTACGCACAAAATTATAAAGATATGGACGAGTATGAAAAGGCGATCGATAGTGGAAAATTGCCATATGCAAAGGGAATTTATCTAAGCGATGAAGATTTGCTTAGAAAGAGTGTGATTATGAACTTAATGAGTAATTTTGGGCTTGATATCAAAGCCATCGAGAATGAATTCCATATAAATTTCTTTGAACACTTTAAGGAAGAGCTTGAGGAGCTTAAAAATTTAAGCGAATTTGTCAATGTTGCAGCAGATAAAATCAGCGTAAATGAAACTGGAACACTGATAATACGAAATATTGCAATGTGTTTTGATGAATATCTAAAGAAAATTCCCGAGAATTTAAGGCGTTTTTCTAAAACTATATAAAAATTATTTTTTTGTCATAAGATATTTAAAATGCATTTAATATTTCTTGGTGTATAATTCGTGTCAAAATTTAAGTATAGACTTAATAATAAAAATAAGGTAAAAGGATCTTAGTTATGAAAAAGATGTTAGCAATTAGTGCTTTGGCAGCAACTGTACTGTCAGCTCAAGATGTTCCTTATAGGATTTTTCTAGCTTCATTTGCACAAGATGATAATCAGGCTAGAATTGATAGTGCTGTTAATAAAGTTAATAGTAAAATTTCTGATAGTAGGCTGACCACAGGTATCTATGAGGTTGGTGGACGAAAATTTTTATATGTTGACACAACTCCAGTCTCTGAGGATGAAGCTAATAGTCTATTAGTTAAAGTTCAAAACGAATCAGGCTATAAAGATGCTTTAATGAGAGCAAAAGCACCTGTGGCTGATACTCAAATAACAAAAAAATCTAATATAGAACAAGCTATATCAACTGAAGTAAAACCAGTAGCACAAGTTGATGATGGAGTTTTGACTTTAGATCAAGTTATAAAGACTATTTTAAATGAAAATCCAAGTTTAAAAGCTACAGAATTTAACTATCTACAAGTTGGTAAAGATTTAAAAATAGCAAAAAATGCCTATTATCCAACACTTGATGCTGCTGCTAGAGTGGGATATGAGAAAAAACGCCTTGATGATGGAGTTTCTACAAGAAGAGGAGATGGAAGAATTTCTGGTACATCTCTAACTTTGGTTGAAAATCTATACAATGGTGGTGCTGATAAAAATAGAATAAATTCTCAAAGTGCAAGGCTTGATTCAGCTGCTTATTCAGTAGCACAAGCTGCAGATAGACTTACATTAAATGCTACAAATGCTTACTTGCAAGTTCTTCAAACTAAGAGAATTTTAGACATTGAAGAAGAAAATGTAAAGAGTCATGAGGAAATTTATAGCCAAATTAAAGATAGAGCAAGGTCAGGTTATGGCGTAGCTTCTGAAGAGAGACAAGCTGGATCACGCTATACTTTAGCTCAATCAAACTATACAGCTGCTAAAAATAACTATGAAGATGCACTTTCTACATTTGAGAAATTATATGGAAAAAAAGTTGCAGCTAAAAATTTAGTAATGCCTGAGTTTAGCCTTCCTTTGCCTAGCACAAAAGAGGCTGTTTATAACAAAGCAATTCTTTGCAACCCATCACTTTTAGTTCAAAAATCAAATATTGCTATGGCAGAGTCAGTTGTAAAAGAGAAAAATGCGCCATTCTTACCAAAACTAGATCTTGTTGTATCTGGTGCGTATGATCATTCAAATGTTTTATATGACAATTATGAAGAACAAACATTTGACGCACTTTTAAGACTAAACTATAACCTTTACAATAAAGGTAATGATAAACTAGATAAAGAAAAAAGCCAGCTTGCTGTTCAACAAGAGCAACAAACTTTGGATAATCTTATAAGAGAGCTTAAAGAGTCTTTGGAATTTTCATGGCAAAATTATGTTCTTAACCAAGAAAAAATGGGATATCTAAATCAACACGTTGAATATGCTAAAGCTACACTTGATGCTTATCAGGATGAATTTAGAATCGGTCGTCGCGATCTTATAAACTTGCTTGATGCTGAAAATGAATATAACTCTGCATTAAAAGAGATTGCTACAACTGAGACAGCACTATCTTATGCGAAATACAGACTATTAGATAATATGGGAATGATCTCAGATAGCTTTGAACCAGGTTTTGCGAAGAGATACATTCAAGGTGCTTGCAGCATTCAAAACGATTTAAGATAAAAATGTAAAAAGTAATGACCATGAGGGTCAAGACAAATTTTTGGACGCTTATTGCAAGCGTCCTTTTTTTATTATTAGCAAGTGCTATTGGAGATTTTATAAAATCAACAACTATAGCAAAGGTAGCTAAAATTTATGGAGAAGATGCAAGAAGAAGGGCTTCTGCTCTAAATTCTTTAATGACTTCATTGCAAGATGCAACTGAACAAGAGAAATTAATAAAAGTAAATGACTTTTTTAACTCTTTTAGATGGGTTGATGATATGCAGCTTTGGCACAAAAAGGATTATTGGGCTACTAGAATGGAATTTATAGGAAAAGGTGCTGGTGACTGCGAAGACTACGTTATTGCAAAATATTTTACACTAAAGCAGCTAGGAATTCCAACTCAAAAATTATACTTCACATATGTTAAAGCCCTAAGATACAATCAAGCTCATATGGTTTTGGCATACTACGATACACCAAAATCTATTCCATTAATTTTAGACAACATAAATGGTAAAATAAAAATCGCAACTCAAAGAACAGACCTTGTTCCAGTTTATAGTTTTAATGGTGATTCGCTATACTTGGCAAAACAAGAAGGTCTTGGTCAAGCAATACCAGGTGGAAATAAAAAACAAAATCCTAAGTGGATGGAACTAATAGATAGGATAGGAAAAGAGGATTTATGACGCTATTTAAACAAATTATGATCGCCGTGATAACTTTTGGTATCATGATTTTTATGGCTGTTGGCTACTTAAATTTTAAGAGCCTAAATGGATATATTAATGACCAGCTTGGTGAAAATGCAAGACATACAGCAAATTCGCTTGGACTTGCTTTAAAGCCTATTATCGATCCAGATGACATGTCCTTGGCTCAAACAATGATAAATTCTATGTTTGACAGCGGTAGATACAAGCTTATTAAACTTGAAGATGTTGATGGCAAGGTTCTTATTGAAAATTCTCAACAAACTGTTGTTAAAGATATTCCCGAGTGGTTTTACAAAATAGCTAAGTTTGAAGCGCCAATAGCAGATAGCGAGATTATGACTGGCTGGGCAAAATTTGGCACGCTTTATGTTCAAGGTAGCACCGCACTTGCCTACAATGAGCTTTATACTAACTCAAAAAATATTTTTAATTTTCTTCTTCTAATGATAATTGTCACTCTCGTGGTGGCATATTTCGCTCTAAAAGCTATTTTTAGACCGCTTATGAAGGTTCAAGATCAGGCTGAGGCCATACTTGATAATAAATTTATTATTCAGAAAAGAATTCCATTTACAGCTGATCTTAAAAAAATGGTTCTAGCTATGAACTCTATGGTTAGTAAAGTAAAAGACATTTTTGAGAGAGAGGCAGCCACACTTAGTAAGTATCAAGAACTTTTATATAAAGATACAATGAGCGGTGCTAATAACAGAAGATTTTTTCAAACTAAATTTAGTGAGTATCTAGCAAGTGAAGAATATTCAAGTGGTGTTGCTTTACTTGTTAGTTTTAAAGATCTAATAAATTTAAAAAGTACGCTTGGCTTTGAAAAATGGCAAAGCGTTATAATGAAAATAGCTCAAATTTTACAAGAAAAATCAATCCATAATGATAAAAATGCGATTGTTGCAAGGCTTAACGATAATGATTTCATTGTACTTTCGTATGGTAGAAATTCATCAAATTTCTTGGCTCTATGTGATGAAATTATGAACGAGTTTAAAAAGCTTTATGCAAATTTTGCACTAAATGATAGCGAGTATCCAGTAAATGCTGCGATAGTTGAGTATTCACCAAATACTGATATCAAGACACTTCTTACTTCAGCTGACGTTACATTGGCTAGCTCAAGACTTGCTGGAAGCTTTACATATAAGGTATTTAATGAAAATCAAAATACTTTAGTGATTGGTAAAGAGAAGTATAAAGAGCTTATTTTTGACTCAATAAAAGAAGATGAATTTAAATTCGCAGCTCAAAAAGTGATTGATCTTAATTCAAATTTTGAGCAGTATGAGCTTTATTTGAGGCTTGTTGATAAAGATGGTGTATGGCGTATGGCCTCATATTTCATGCCGATGGTAAATGAGCTAAATTTAGGTGCAATGCTTGATCTTCATATCTTAAATAGAGTAGCCAGAATTTTACCAGAGAATATCTTACCAAGTGGCAACTTGGCCATAAATTTGGGAAAAGAGATATTAAATTCAGATGAAAATTTTTCAAAACTTGAAGCTACACTTAAAAAGATAAGTCAAATTTCAAAATATAAAAACTATATAGAAATTCCAAATAAAGACGATATTAGCATGGAAAGTATAGTTAAGCTTACTAAAAAATTAAAAGAACTTGGCTTTGGATTTGGTTTTGACCACTTCGAGCTTAATGCAAAAGGTATCGAGAAGCTAAAAGAATTTAACCCTGATTATGTAAAAATTCAGTCAAATGTCTTAATCGACTTCTTAAGTGATAAGTCAGGAGTAAATACAAAACAATCGCTTGACGTTGTTTTAAGCTCAAAAGACATTATTTTGATCGCAATTGGTGTTGAAGGCGAAGAGCAGAAGAAAAAGCTAATTGATCTTGGCATTAAAAATATGCAAGGAATTTATATAGATGAAATTAAGAACATTGGATGATAGATGCATAGTGATAAGATAAAAGATGAACTGCTTCAATGTTTGGTTATTTTTACCAAGCTTCATAATAATCCATATAGTGCTGATGCTTTAACTATTGGCTTGCCAGTAAAAGATGGCGATGAAATTGAGCTTTTTTCACTTAAAAGCTCAAGGTCTTTATTTTCTCGTGCTGCTTCTCGTGCTGGCTTTGCTTCTACTCTTGTAAGAAAAGATCTTGAACAAATCTCTCCTTTAGTTTTACCTTGCATTTTAATGCTTAGAGGCAAAAAAGCTTGCATCTTGCAATCTTTTAGTAAAGATAAAAAGACAGCAAATATCATAACACCAGAACTTTCAACTGGTACTAGCACGATAGAAATAAGTAAATTAAAAGAAGAATATTTAGGCTATGCATACTATCTAAAGCGCGAGTTTGTTCCAGAGGATACTAGCTCAACAAAGCTAATTGATGCGGGCAATGACCACTGGTTTTGGGGAACTCTAAAACGTTCAAAAAAGATTTATTTTGATGTTGTTCTTGCAAGTTTTATTATAAATTTATTTGTTCTTGCTAGTCCGCTTTTTACGATGAATGTATATGACCGTGTCGTGCCAAATAATGCGGTTGAGACACTTTGGGTCTTAGCACTTGGCGTAAGTGTAGTTTATGGCATAGATCTTTTTTTAAAATTTGTAAGATCATATTTTCTTGAGATCGCTGGTAAAAAGAGCGATATCATAATGAGCTCTATTTTATTTGAGCGCGTTATGGATATGAAGTTTAGCAATAAACCAAAATCTGTTGGCTCATTTGCTAGTAATCTAAAAGAGTTTGATACGGTTAGAAATTTCTTCTCATCAGCCTCATTGGCAGCCATTGTCGATCTTCCATTCGCGATCATTTTCTTGATAGTTACTTATTTTATAGGAAGCTATATCGTACTAGTGCCAATTATTATCATGATAGCTATTTTATGTTATACATTCTTTATAAAAGATCCACTTCAAAATGCTATTAAGAGTACATTTGAGGCTTCGGCTATAAAAAATGGAATTTTAATAGAGAGCCTTAGCAGTCTTGAAACCATCAAAACTCTTGGTGCTAGTGGCCATATACAATGGAACTGGGAAGAGGCAACTGGTGAGATAGCAAATAGAAGCATTAAATCAAAAATTATCACAACTTCGATAACGACTGTTACATCTTTTTTAGTGCAATTAAATACTATTGCTATCATCGTTCTTGGTGTCTATATGATACAAGATACGCATCTTACAATGGGTGGTCTTATCGCTGCGGTTATGCTTAGCTCTCGCGCTATCGCTCCTATGGGACAAGTAGCTTCACTAGCTGCAAATTTTGAGCAGACAAAAACAGCCTATCAAAGTCTTAGTAAGATTATGCAAATGCCTGTTGAAAGGCCAGAGGGTAAAAAATTTGTTAGAAGAAATTCTTTTGATGGAAAGATTGAGTTTAAAAATGTAAGCTTTACATATCCAGATACCACAAAAGGTTCGCTTGATAGGATAAATTTTGTTATTCAGCCAGGTGAAAAAGTTGGCATTATAGGCAAAAATGGCTCCGGAAAAACTACTTTGCAAAAGCTCATTTTGGGACTTTACTCACCAACCGAAGGCTCAGTGCTAATCGATGGTATTGATATTAATCAAATCGATCCAGCCGATCTTAGGCGAAACATCGGCTACGTTCCGCAAGATGTTGTGCTTTTTAAAGGAACGGTTAGAGAAAATATTGTTCAAAAAGCACCATATGTTGATGATATTCAGATTATAAAAGCAGCCAAAGTAAGTGGAGTTGATGAATATGTAAATGCTCATCCGCTTGGATTTGACATGCCAGTTTTTGAAAGAGGCGATGGCATAAGTGGTGGACAGCGTCAAAGCATAGCTGTGGCTAGGGCATTTTTGCTAGATAGTCCTATTATTTTGCTTGATGAGCCAACAAATTCTCTTGATAATACGGTTGAAAATAAGTTAAAAATAAATTTAAAGACAAATACAGCAAATAAAACGATGCTGCTTGTCACGCATAGGACGTCGATGCTAGATCTTGTTGATAGACTTATAGTTATGGACAATGGCAAAATTTTATTGGACGGACCAAGAGATGAAGTTTTAGCAAGACTTAGTGGGAAGTGATCATGCAAGAAGATATCAAGAATAAACAAAATGAAAATCCAAAAACTGAAAAAAGATTAATTTCTGAAAATAACATAAAAGAACAAGAGGAAGCTAGTAATAAAATTTTAAATAGTGTAGATGATATAAAGTCGAATCTTCAAACAAAAAATTATGATGCTTATGATTTGAAATTTATGTCAAGTCTTTCTGAGGCTGTTTTGGCTAAAGCCCCATCAACATCTAAAAAGATACTCTATACGGTTGCTATAACTATGTTTTGGCTTCTTGTTTGGGCCTCTTGGGCACAAATAGATGAGATCACAAGAGGTAGTGGTAAGATCATCCCGTCTGGAAAAAACCAAGCGATACAAAATCTCGAAGGCGGTATAGTCGATCAAATTTTTGTAAAAGAGGGTGACGAAGTTAAGAAAGATCAAATTCTAATAAGGCTAGATAATAAAAATTTTACGAGTAGTTATGGTGAGTCAAAACTAAGACTTGATGAACTTCAAGCAAAATTTATGAGACTTGATGCTGAGGCAAATGATAAGGAATTTGACTACGATGAAGCTAGAGATGCGAACAATAGCAAAGCCATAAGATATGAGCTAAGTTTGCATAGTTCAAATATCGATCACTTAAATGAACAGATAGGAATTTTAACAGAGCAAATTCATCAACGCCAGAGTGAATTGGTCGAACTAAAAAATAAAATTTCTCAAACTCAAAATAGCTATAATCTTGTTCTAAAAGAAAAGGCTATTATGGAGCCAATCTTTAAAAAAGGTCTTGTTAGTGAGGTTGAATACATCCAGCTTCAAAGACGAGTAAATGATCTAAGAGGTGAGCTTGATGCTGCCGTTCTTGCCGTACCAAGAGTTGAATCAACTATAAAAGAAGCGAAAAATAAGATCGAAGAAGCAAAACTTGCTTTTAAAAACAATGCAAAAAAAGAGCTAAATGAGGTTTCGGCAGAGATTGCAAGGATAAATGAATCACAAATCAGTCTAAGCGATAGAGTAGAAAGAACATATGTAAGATCTCCAGTAAATGGTATTGTCAGCAAAATGATGGTTCATACCGTATCAGGAGTTATCAAGCCTGGTGAAAATATTGCCGAGATCGTTCCTCTTGAGGATAAATTGGTTGCTGAAGTAAAAGTAAAACCAGCTGATGTTGCATTTTTGAGACCTGGGCTTGATACGATGGTTAAATTTACGGCCTATGATTTTAGTATTTACGGTGGTTTAAAAGGCAAAGTAACGCAGATTAGTGCCGATACGGAGACTAATGAAAAAACTGGCGAGAGCTATTATTTGGTCAGGATAGAAACTGAGAAAAATTATCTTGGTAGCGAAGAAAAACCGCTTAGAATAAAAGTTGGTATGATAGTCTCAGCTGATATCATTACCGGCAAAAAGACAATACTTGATTATTTATTAAAGCCTATTTTGAAGGCAAAACAAAATGCCTTAACGGAGAGGTAATGGGCAAGATCGCTTTTTATGATAAGAAATTTGGTGAATACGACATTGAAAAATTTCAAAATTTACAAAATTTCTATCTCATAAAAGATGATTATTGCTGCGATATAGTTAATGATGAAATTGAACGATTTAAATTTAGTGATTGTGAAATAGAATTTTTACAATTAGTAGATGTTGCTAGTAGACATAAAAAACTATTTGAAAATATAAAAATTCAAGATGATATAGTAAGAAGCATTAAAATTTTAATAAAAGGCTATGACCAGAGTTTGGATAAATTTGACTTTGATCCTGGAATTTTAAATTTAAATACTCCTTATAAATATGCTATATCACAAGATTTTTTCGAAATGACCATTCTTTTAGAAGAAAAACCTTCTGTGGTTACTAAATTTTTCTCATCAATAGATTACAAGATATACAAAAATGGCGAAAGTCGTCACGTAGAATTTTTTATAAATAATAAAAAAATTTATGAAAGAATCATATAAATAATCCAAGGAAAGGTAATGCAAGTTATTTTATTTACACAAAATAGTGCATTAAACAATATTTGGAGAAGCTATTTTACTGGCAATAGCGATGTGAAATTTATACATAATAGAAAAGAGTTTTTTTCTTATATAAATGATGATGTTGATATTATAGGCATTGATATTGATATTTTTAAAGATAATATTGATGATGTTATAAAAAATATAATTGAAAAATCACCAAATATAAAAATACTCATACTCTCAAATAGGCCAACGATAAACGAAGGCAAGCATCTGCTTACGCTTGGAATCAAGGGCTATGCAAATTCTCACATGAGAAAGACACACTTTGAAGATGCTTTTGAAACCATTTTTAATGGAAATATATGGCTTTACCAAGAATTTGTTCAGGCAATGATTAGTGAGCTAACCGGCTCATATATTAATAGCGAAAGTGAAAAGGTAGACAAAAAGACTGATCTCTCTGAGCTTAGTTCAAGGGAAAGAGAAATTGCAGATTTAATCTATCAGGGTCTAACAAATAATGAAATTTCAGAAAAAACAGGCATTACACTAAGGACGGTCAAGGCACATACAAGCTCAATTTATAGTAAGCTAAATGTAAAGGATAGAATAGGACTTGTGCTTTTAATGAAACAGCTTGACGCATAAAATCTTGATTTATTTTTGTGAGAAATTTAAAATCCTTCTTCAAAAACTATAAATTTTTATATATGCGCCTATAAGAAATACATACACAACTTTTACTGGCTAAAGAATAAAATAAATAAAAAATTCTAGCAAATTTATTAATAGCCGAGATAAGAAATCAGAAGCTTTAGTCTTCCAAATCGATATCTACTTTTTCAACATTTGTTATGATGTCTTTTGTATTTTTTTCGATATCGTGTTTATTTTTTTCAATAAGTGATCTATTTTGTCCAATCAAATCCCTATTTTCTTTAATGCCATCGCTATTTTGTTCAATTAATTTGCTAAGAGTTGATATTCTTTTCTCATAACGTATCATTAAAAAATAAATTACGTAAATTAGTAATAAAATTATCGCCCAAGGTAAAAATTGCATATTAAATCCTTATATATTTTTTGTAATTATAGAAATTTTAGCTTTTAAAAAAAATAAAACCATAAAAATTATACATATTTTATAAATACTTAATAATGCATTACGGATTTAAATGTAATAAAAATTTGTATTCTTAAATGGTTATATTTTATGATTTTAATTTTTATGAAAATTTTTTAAATTTCCCTTGACTTTTACCTTGTTTTGATATATAATTGCCACTTCACAAAACAGGTGCTGGTGTAGCTCAGTTGGTAGAGCTACTGCCTTGTAAGCAGTGGGTCGGCGGTTCAAGTCCGTTCACCAGCTCCATTTTTGTAACAGTGTTTGACCAGAAAATACCAAAATAGTTTATTAATGTTTAAGGTGAGATACTCAAGCGGCCAACGAGGGCAGACTGTAAATCTGCTGACTATGTCTTCCGTGGTTCGAATCCACGTCTCACCACCATTGTTATGCGGGAGTAGCTCAGTTGGCTAGAGCATCAGCCTTCCAAGCTGAGGGTCGCGGGTTCGAGCCCCGTTTCCCGCTCCAAAATTTGGGAAAATAAACTGGGAGCTGTATCTAGATTTTACTAAACACAGTTATTCCTTACTTTATTTTCAAAATTTTTAGTTGTTTGTATTATTTAATTGGAATCATCTCTGCCAAGCGTTTTTCGCTCATATGGCTCAGAGGTAGAGCACTTCCTTGGTAAGGAAGAGGTCGCGGGTTCAAGTCCCGCTATGAGCTCCACTGGTTAATATGATTTTATTATGATTATACAAATTTGGTAAGAAAAAAGACATATATCACATACGGAGGAAAAGATGGCTAAAGAAAAATTTTCACGTAACAAGCCGCACGTAAACATAGGTACTATTGGTCACGTAGATCATGGTAAAACTACATTAACAGCTGCAATATCTGCTGTTCTTTCACGCAAAGGACTTGCTGAGCTAAAAGATTATGATAATATTGATAATGCTCCAGAAGAAAAAGAGCGTGGTATTACAATTGCTACTTCACATATTGAGTACGAGACAGAGAAACGCCACTATGCTCACGTTGACTGCCCAGGTCACGCCGACTATGTTAAAAACATGATTACAGGTGCTGCTCAAATGGATGGCGCCATTCTAGTTGTTTCTGCAGCAGACGGTCCAATGCCACAAACTAGAGAGCACATCTTGCTATCTCGCCAAGTTGGTGTTCCTTATATTGTTGTTTTCATGAACAAAGCTGATATGGTTGACGACGCTGAGCTACTTGAGCTAGTTGAGATGGAAATCCGCGAACTACTTAATGAGTATAACTTCCCAGGCGATGACACTCCAATTGTTGCTGGTTCAGCTCTTCAAGCTTTAAATGAAGCAAAAGCTGGACAAGATGGCGAATGGTCAGCAAAAATTATGGAACTAATGGATGCAGTTGATAGCTATATTCCAACTCCAGTTCGTGCTACAGATAAAGATCTTCTTATGCCAATCGAAGACGTTTTCTCAATCTCAGGTCGTGGTACAGTTGTAACAGGTAGAATCGAGAAAGGTGTTGTTAAAGTTGGTGACACAATAGAAATCGTTGGTATCAAACCTACACAAACAACAACAGTTACTGGTGTTGAGATGTTTAGAAAAGAGATGGATCAAGGCGAGGCTGGCGACAACGTCGGCGTTCTTCTCCGTGGTACCAAAAAAGAGGACGTTGAGCGTGGTATGGTTCTTTGCAAGCCTAAATCAATTACCCCTCATACAAAATTTGAAGGCGAAGTCTATATCTTGACAAAAGAAGAAGGTGGTCGCCATACTCCTTTCTTTAATAACTATAGACCACAATTCTACGTAAGAACAACTGATGTTACTGGTTCAATTACGCTTCCAGAAGGAACAGAGATGGTTATGCCAGGTGATAATGTAAGAATTTCAGTCGAGTTGATTGCTCCAGTAGCACTTGAGGAAGGTACTCGTTTTGCTATCCGTGAAGGTGGTAGAACTGTTGGTTCAGGTGTTGTTTCAAAAATACTTGGTTAATTTATAAAAATTTGTCAAAGGGAGAATATTCCCTTTGATATTTTGAAAAGGACTTATATGAGAATTAAAATTGGTTTAAAATGTTCTGAAAGTGGTGATATAAATTATACAACAACTAAAAATAGTAAAACTACTACAGATAAAGTTGAGCTTAAAAAGTATTGCCCAAGATTAAAAAAACATACTATACATAAAGAAGTTAAATTAAAAAGTTAATTAAGAAGCTATTAGGGCAATAGCTCCAACGGTAGAGCGCTGGATTCCAAATCCAATGGTTGGGGGTTCGAATCCCTCTTGCCCTGCCACGACTAAGGTTAAGATTATGGAGAAAATTATAAATTATATTAAGCTTTCTAAATTGGAAATAATGAAGGTTATCTATCCTACAAAAGAACAAATTAGAAATGCTTTTTTTGCAGTTTTTATCGTAGTTGCTGTTGTATCACTTTTTTTAGCTCTTGTCGATGTTATTATGTCCTTTGTTCTATCTAAAGTTATATGATATAAGGAAAAGTAATGTCACATAAATGGTATGCTATACAGACTTACGCTGGAAGCGAAATGGCAGTAAAAAGAGGAATTGAAAATTTAGTAAAAGATCATGGAATAGAAGATCAGCTAAAAGAAGTTATAGTTCCTACAGAAGACGTAATTGAAATAAAAAATGGCAAGCAAAAAATCAACGAAAGAACTCTTTACCCAGGTTATGCTTTTGCATGCTTAGACCTTGATACAGCTCTTTGGCACAGGATTCAATCTTTACCAAAAGTTGGACGTTTTATTGGTGAAGCTAAAAAACCTACACCATTATCTGAAAAAGATATTAATACTATTTTGGAAAAAGTTCAAAAAAGAGCTGCGCCAAAACCTAAGATATTTTTTGAGGATGGTGAGAGTGTTCGTATAACAGAAGGTCCTTTTGCTAACTTTACAGGTATTGTTGAAGAATATGACATGATACATGGAAAACTTAGGCTTAATGTTTCTATTTTTGGTAGAAGCACCCCTGTTGATATTTTGTATTCACAAGTTGAGAAGATAATTTAAGGAGCAAGAAATGGCTAAAAAAGTTATAGGTGAAATAAAATTACAAATTGCTGCAACAAAAGCAAACCCTAGTCCGCCGGTTGGTCCAGCTCTTGGACAAAAAGGTGTTAATATTATGGAATTTTGTAAAGCCTTTAATGAGAGAACAAAAGATATGGTTGGGTTTAATATTCCAGTTGTTATAACTGTTTATGCTGATAAAAGTTTTACATTTATCACAAAACAGCCTCCTGCTACAGATCTTATTAAAAAGGCTGCAGGTATAACAAAAGGAACTGATAATCCTTTAAAAAATAAAGTAGGCAAACTAACAAAAGCTCAAGTTTTAGAAATAGTTGAGAAAAAACTTGTTGATTTAAATACAAATGATAAAGAGCAAGCAGCTAAAATTATTGCTGGTTCAGCTCGATCAATGGGTGTCGAAGTAATAGACTAAAACCTTTACCGTCAGGTTGATTAGCAAAAGACGGAAGCAATATATATGCGGAGAAATTTATGGGAAAAACTAGTAAGAGATTTCAAGAATTGCTCAAAAAAGTAGAGCAAGATAAAATTTATAACCTTAGTGAGGCTATTGATACAGTTAAAACTCTAGCTTCTGCTAAATTTAATGAAACAGTTGAGATTGCATTAAAATTAAATGTTGATCCAAGACATGCTGATCAAATGGTTCGTGGTTCAGTAGTTTTACCAGCTGGTACAGGTAAAACCGTAAGAGTTGCAGTTATTGCAAAAGATACTAAAGCTGATGAGGCAAAAGCAGCTGGTGCTGATATTGTTGGTGCAGATGATTTGGTCGAAGATATTCAAAAAGGTATAATGAATTTTGATGTTCTTATAGCTACTCCAAATTTAATGGGTCTTGTAGGTAAGGTCGGTAGAATTTTAGGACCAAAAGGATTAATGCCAAACCCAAAAACTGGCACAGTTACAATGGATGTTGCACAAGCTGTTAACAATGCAAAAAGCGGCCAAGTAAATTTCCGTGTTGATAAGCAAGGAAATATACATGCAGGTCTTGGTAAAGTTAATTTTACTAAAGAACAATTAAATGAAAATATTTCAACATTTATTAAAGCGATCAATAAACATAAGCCTGCAACAGCAAAGGGCAGATATGTTAAAAATGCTTCGTTGTCTTTGACAATGAGCCCATCTATAGCTCTTGATACTCAAGAAGTTATGGACTTAAAATAAAACTAAAAATTAAAATTTATATCTTAGATTGGAGATAGCCGAGGCCATTGGGCTTAATTGATTCGACCCGCTCTGCTTGAAATCACCGGTCGGAAAGGAGAAAAAGTGACACGTAACGAAAAAACTGAAGTTGTTGCAAAATTAGAGAGTGAATTTAAAACTGCTGAAGCTATTATAGTTTGTGACTATCGTGGCCTTTCAGTAAAGAAACTTGAAGTTTTAAGAAATTCTGCTAAAGAACAAAATGTAAAAGTTCAGGTTATTAAAAATACTCTTGCAAATATTGCTCTTAAAAATTCTGATAAAGTCGGAATGGAACTCAAAGATACAAATATCTATCTTTGGAGTGAAGATCAATTAGCAGTAACTAAAGTAGCCGCAAAATTTGAAGAGTCTAATGCTGATCTTTTTAAAATAAAAACAGCTTATATTGATGGCGAAGTTGCTAGCGTTGATAAAGTTAAAGCTCTATCTAAAATGCCTAGCCGTGATGAGCTTATTGCGATGCTTTTGCAAGTTTGGAATGCGCCAATTCAAAATTTCACAATTGGTTTGAATGCGCTTAAAGAGAAAAAAGAACAATCAGCTTAATTTAAATTAAAAAAAATAATAAGGATTAAAAATGGCAATTACTAAAGAAGATGTATTAGAGTTTATATCTAATCTTTCTGTACTTGAACTTAGTGAACTTGTAAAAGAGTTCGAAGAGAAATTTGGTGTTAGCGCAGCTCCTGTAATGGTAGCTGGTGGTGCTGTTGCAGCAGGCGGTGCAGCAGCTGCAGCAGAGGAAAAAACAGAATTTAACATTGTCTTGGTTGATTCTGGTGATAAGAAAATCAACGTTATTAAAGTTGTTAGAGCGCTTACTGGTCTTGGTCTTAAAGAAGCCAAAGACGCAGTTGAGGGAACACCATCTGTTCTTAAAGAAGGCGTTAGCAAAGATGAGGCTGAGGCAGCTAAAAAAGAGCTTGAAGAAGCTGGTGCTAAGGTTGAACTTAAATAATTTTTTATTATTTGAGCTTAATATTTCAAGAGAGGGCACAGGCTCTCTCTTTTTTAAATTTTAGATGCCTTGTTAAAAGGCTATACTTTTCTTTCAAAATTACCACGAGGTAGATGCAATGTTAAATAGCTTATACTCAGGAAATCGTCTTAGGGTTGACTTCTCTAATGTCGTTAAGGAGATAGACGTTCCGAACCTACTACAACTACAAAAAAAGAGCTTTGATAATTTTTTAAATCTAAATAACAATCAAACAGAAAGCGGTATAGAAAAAGTTTTCAAATCAATCTTTCCAATACATGATCCGCAAAATCGTTTGACTTTAGAATACGTTGGCTCAGAAATTGGAAAACCAAAATATACAATTAGAGAGTGTATAGAAAGAGGTCTTACATACTCTGTAAATTTAAAGATGAAAATACGTCTTATCGTTCATGAGAAAGATGATAAGACAGGTGATAAAGTTGGTGTTAAAGATATAAAAGAACAAGAAATTTTTATACGTGAAATTCCACTAATGACTGATAGAATTTCATTTATTATAAATGGTGTTGAGCGTGTTGTTGTAAATCAACTCCATAGAAGTCCAGGTGTTATTTTTAAACAAGAAGAGAGCGCGACTGTTGCAAATAAATTAATTTATACAGCTCAAATAATACCTGATCGTGGCTCTTGGCTACATTTCGAATATGACACAAAAGATATTTTATATGTTAGGATAAATAAACGTAGAAAAGTGCCAGTAACTATATTATTTAGGGCGCTTGGATATAAAAAACAAGATATTATTAAGTTGTTTTATCCGATACAAAATTTAATTATTAAAAATAACAAATTCTTAACTCTTTTTAATCCTGAAGATTATTTGGGAAGAGTTGAATATGATATAAAAAACGAAGATGGAGAAATCCTTCACCAAGCAGGCAAACGTCTAACTAAGAAAAAAGCTGACAAGTTGATCGAGGATGGAGTAAAATTTGTTGAATACCCAGTTGAAGCACTTATTGGTAGATATTTGGCAAATCCTGTAATAAATACAGAGAGTGGAGAAATTTTATATGATACACTATCTGCTCTTGACGAGAATAAACTTGCAAAAATTTTAGCTGAACATGAAAGTATTGAGATTATAAATAACTCTGCTGCTGGTGTTGATGATGCGATTATAAATTCTTTTATAGCTGACAACGATATGCTTAAGGTTTTAAAACAAACTGAGGGTGTGGATGATGAAAATGATCTTGCGGCTATTAGAATTTATAAGGTTATGAGACCAGGAGAACCAGTTGTAAAAGAGGCTGCAAAGAGTTTTGTAAATGATATGCTATTTAACCCTGAGAGATACGATTTAACAAAAGTTGGTCGTATGAAAATGAACCACAAGCTCTCGCTTGATGTGCCAGAGTATGTTACTTTGCTAACAAGTGAAGATATCATAAAAACTGCAAAATATCTTATAAAAGTTAAAAATGGACAAGGTCACATTGATGACAGAGATCACCTTGGTAATCGCCGTATAAGGTCAATTGGTGAGCTACTCGCTAGCGAACTTCACCTCGGTTTTGTAAAGATGCAAAAGGCAATCCGCGACAAATTTACAAGCTTAAGCAATAATACTGAAGAGATTATGCCATACGACCTTATTAACCCAAAAATGATCACAGCCACAATTATGGAATTTTTTACAGGTGGTCAGCTAAGCCAGTTTATGGATCAGACAAATCCACTTAGCGAAGTTACTCACAAGCGCCGTCTATCTGCACTTGGTGAGGGTGGCTTAGTAAAAGAGCGTGCTGGATTTGAGGTGCGTGACGTTCACCCAACTCATTACGGTAGAATTTGTCCAGTTGAGACTCCAGAAGGTCAAAATATTGGTCTTATCAATACACTTTCAACCTATGCAAAAGTGAATGATCTTGGCTTTGTTGAAGCACCTTACAAAAAAGTTATAGATGGCAAAGTGACTGATGAGATAGTTTATTTAACCGCAACTCAAGAAGAGGGCAATGTTATAGCTCCAGCATCAACCAAGCTTGATGAAAATGGACACATCGTTGAGGACTTGATTGAGGTTAGAAAAGATGGTGAGATGATGCTTGCCCGTAGAGAAGATGTTACTTTGATCGACCTTTGTTCTGGTATGATAGCTGGTGTTGCAGCTTCACTTATTCCATTCCTAGAGCATGATGATGCTAACCGTGCTCTCATGGGCTCAAACATGCAACGTCAGGCAGTCCCACTACTTCGCTCAACTGCTCCTATTGTTGGAACAGGTATGGAGAGCGTTATCGCAAGAGATGCATGGGAAAGTGTAAAAGCAAGACGTAGTGGTGTGGTTGAAAAGGTTGATAATAAAAATATATTTATTTTAGGCGAAGACGAAGCTGGTCCATATATCGATCACTACTCTTTGGAGAAAAATTTAAGAACAAACCAAAATACGACTTTTTCTCAACATCCGACAGTTAAAAAAGGTGATGAGATCGTTGCTGGTCAAATAATCGCTGACGGCCCAAGCATGGAAAAAGGCGAGCTAGCTATCGGTAAAAATGCACTAATTGCATTTATGCCTTGGAATGGCTACAACTACGAGGACGCGATCGTCATTAGCGAAAAAATGATACGTGAAGATGCTTTTACGAGCGTTCATATTTATGAAAAAGAGATCGAGGCTCGTGAGTTAAAAGACGGGGTTGAGGAGATAACAAAAGATATACCAAACGTCAAAGAAGAGGAGCTTATGCACCTTGACGAAAGCGGTATTGTCAAAATTGGTACAGAGATCAAGCCTGGCATGATCCTTGTTGGTAAAGTATCTCCAAAAGGCGAAGTTAAGCCAACTCCAGAAGAAAGATTACTACGTGCGATTTTTGGTGAAAAGGCTGGTCACGTTGTAAATAAATCGCTCTACGCTTCAGCTTCGATGGAAGGCGTGGTTGTTGATGTTAAAATTTTCACCAAAAAAGGATATGAAAAAGATAGCAGAACAAATAAAGCTTACGAAGAAGAGAAGACTCTTTTAGAAAAAGAACATCATGATAGACTACTTATGCTAGACCGCGAAGAGATGCTAAAAGTTACAGCACTTCTTTCTAAAAATCCACTAGCAAGTGATCAAGAGGTAAATAAAAAAGAGTATAAGAAAGGCTCAAAGATCAATAAGGCCGATCTTGAAAATATAAATAGGTTTACTCTAAATGCTATCGTTAAAAGCTTTTCAAAAGATATCCAAAAGAAATATGATGAGCTAAAAAATTACTTCCAAAATGAAAAGAAAAAGCTCAAAGAAGAGCATGACGCTAAGATAGAAATTTTAGAAAAAGATGACATTTTACCAAGCGGTGTTGTAAAACTTGTAAAAGTTTATATAGCTACAAAACGCAAACTAAAAGTCGGCGATAAGATGGCTGGACGTCACGGTAACAAAGGTATCGTTTCAAATATAGTAAGAGAAGTTGATATGCCTTATCTTCCAAGTGGTCAGATCGTAGACATCGTGCTAAATCCACTTGGTGTTCCAAGTCGTATGAACATCGGTCAAATTTTAGAGAGCCACCTTGGTCTTGTTGGCTACCGCTTAGGCGAGCAGATCAATGAAATTTTTGAAACCAAAAAAGGCGAGTGGATAAAAGAGCTAAGAGCTAAGATGATAGAGATAGCAGGTGTTGCTAAGCTAATGGACGCTAAAAAAGCTCTTGGTAAGATGAGCGATGAGAAGCTTCTTGAATACGCAAAAGATTGGAGTAATGGCGTAAGATTTGCAACTCCGATTTTTGAAGGCGTTAAGGCTGACGAATTTGCAAAATTATTTGAGATGGCAAAGATAGATAGCGACGGCAAAACCGAGCTATACGATGGACGCACAGGCTCAAAGATAAGAGAGCGCGTTAATGTTGGTTGTATGTATATGCTAAAACTTCACCACTTGGTTGATGAAAAAGTTCACGCAAGAAGTACTGGACCATATAGCCTTGTTACACAGCAACCTGTCGGCGGTAAGGCGCTATTTGGTGGTCAAAGGTTTGGTGAGATGGAGGTTTGGGCACTTGAGGCTTACGGTGCCGCTCATACACTAAGAGAGATGCTAACTGTAAAATCAGATGATGTTGAGGGAAGACTTTCTGCTTACAAAGCTTTAACAAGAGGTGAAAACGTTCCTGAGACTGGTATCCCTGAGACGTTCTTTGTTCTAACAAACGAGCTAAAATCACTAGCTCTTGATGTAGAAGTATATGATGAGGATGAGACAAATGAAACTAACTAATTTAAAACCAGTTGAGATAAAAGAAGAGCATAGGCCTCGTGATTTTGAAGCTTTTCAACTTCGTTTAGCAAGTCCTGAGAAGATAAAATCTTGGAGTTATGGCGAAGTTAAAAAACCAGAAACTATCAACTACCGCACACTAAAACCTGAACGTGATGGCTTGTTTTGTGCGAAAATTTTTGGACCGATCCGTGACTACGAGTGCCTTTGCGGCAAATATAAAAAGATGCGTTATAAGGGCATTAAGTGTGAAAAATGCGGTGTTGAAGTAACGACATCTAAAGTTCGCCGCTCTCGTATGGGTCACATCGAGCTTGTAACTCCAGTGGCGCACATCTGGTATGTAAATTTCTTACCAAGCCGTATTGGTGCACTTCTTGGTATTAAGATGAAGGATCTTGAGCGCGTACTTTACTATGAGGCATACATTGTTGATAATGCTGGTGAGGCTTATTACGACAATGAAAATTCTAAAAAAGTTGAAAAATACGACGTTTTAAATGAAGAGCAATATCAAAGCCTAGCTTCTAGATATGAAGAGACTGGCTTTACGGCTAGAATGGGTGGCGAGGTCATCTATGACATGCTAGCTGAGCTTGATTTGATGGAAATTTTAAATCAACTAAAAGAAGAGATGGAGTCTACAAATTCAGAAGCCAAGAAAAAAACTATCGTAAAACGCCTAAAAGTTATTGAGAGCTTTTTAAATTCAGGCAATCGCCCAGAGTGGATGATGATAACAAATTTGCCGGTTCTTCCACCTGATCTTAGACCGCTAGTTAGCCTTGATGGTGGTAAGTTTGCTGTTTCTGACGTAAATGATTTATATCGCCGTGTAATAAACAGAAACAGCCGTCTAAAACGCCTACTTGAGCTTGATGCACCTGAGATTATTATTAGAAACGAAAAGAGAATGCTTCAAGAAGCAGTCGATGCGCTATTTGACAATGGCCGCAGAGCAAATGCAGTAAAAGGCGCAAACAAGCGTCCACTAAAATCACTAAGCGAGATCATCAAAGGTAAGCAAGGTCGATTCCGCCAGAATTTGCTAGGTAAGCGTGTTGACTTCTCTGGACGTTCTGTTATTGTCGTTGGTCCAAAGCTAAAGATGGATCAGTGTGGTCTTCCAAAGAAAATGGCTTTAGAGCTATTTAAGCCACATTTGCTTGCTCGCCTTGAAGAAAAGGGCTATGCGACGACTGTTAAGCAAGCTAAAAAGATGATAGAAGATAAAACAAATGAGGTTTGGGAGTGTCTAGAAGAGGTTGTTAAAGACTATCCGGTTATGCTAAACCGTGCTCCGACACTTCACAAACTTTCTATCCAGGCGTTTCACCCAGTGCTTGTTGAAGGCAAGGCGATCCAACTTCACCCACTAGTTTGTGCGGCGTTCAACGCGGACTTCGACGGTGACCAAATGGCTGTTCACGTGCCGCTTTCACAAGAGGCTATCGCTGAGTGCAAAATTTTAATGCTTAGCTCAATGAACATCTTGCTTCCTGCAAGTGGTAAGGCTATCACAGTTCCTTCACAAGATATGGTTTTAGGAATTTATTATTTAAGCCTAGAGAGAAATGACGAAAAAGGTGCAAATAAAATTTTCTCAAGCGTTGATGAAGTAATGATCGCTGAAGAGGCTAATACCCTTGGTCTTCACGCTAAAATCAAAACAATGGTTGATAACAAGATCATCTTTACAACAGCTGGTCGCTTGATCTTAAGAGCGATACTTCCTGATTTTGTCCCTGAAAATATGTGGAATAAGATCATGAAGAAAAAAGACATTGCAAATTTGGTTGATTATGTTTATAGAAATGGCGGCCTTGAAGTAACGGCCGACTTCCTTGATAAGCTTAAAAATTTAGGCTTTAGATATGCGACAAAAGCGGGAATTTCTATCTCTATTGCTGATATAATCGTGCCAGATAGCAAGCAAAAATATATTGACGAAGCTAAGAAAAAAGTTCGCGAAATTCAAAAGCAATACAGTGCTGGTCTTTTAACAGATAGTGAGAGATACAACAAGATCATCGATATCTGGACAGATACAAACAACAGCGTTGCAAGCGAGATGATGAAACTTATCCAAAATGATAAAGGCGGATTTAACTCAATTTACATGATGGCAGACTCAGGTGCGAGAGGTAGTGCAGCACAAATTCGCCAGCTAGCTGGTATGCGTGGTCTTATGGCAAAACCTGATGGTTCGATCATTGAAACGCCGATCATTTCAAACTTCCGTGAAGGTCTAAACATAATGGAGTACTTTAACTCTACCCACGGAGCTAGAAAAGGACTTGCAGATACCGCTCTAAAAACAGCCAACGCCGGTTATTTAACAAGAAAACTAATCGACGTTGCTCAAAATGTTAAAGTCACAATGCATGACTGCGGTACGCACGAGGGTGTTGAAATCACAGATATTACAGAGAGTGGCGAGCTAATAGAAAGCCTTGAAGAAAGAGTATTAGGCCGTGTTTTAGCAGATGATGTGATCGATCCTATAACAAATGAAATTTTATTTAGCGAAGGCACATTACTTGATGAAGAAAAAGCTAGAGCTATAACAGAAGCTGGCATAAAATCAGTGAGCATTAGAACGCCTATCACATGCAAGGCACCTAAAGGTGTTTGTGCAAAATGCTACGGCTTAAACTTGGGCGAGGGCAAGCTTGTAAAACCAGGCGAGGCAGTTGGTATTATTTCAGCTCAATCTATCGGTGAGCCAGGTACACAGCTAACGCTAAGAACATTCCACATCGGTGGTACAGCTTCTACTGAGCAACAAGATCGTCAAGTAACCGCCCAAAAAGAAGGTTTTATCAGATATTACAACCTTAATACTTATGATAACGGTGATAAGAAGATCGTTGCAAATAGAAGAAGTGCGGCTGTGCTACTTGTTGAACCAAAGATTAAATCAACGATTGATGGCAAAATAGAGATCGAATATGCCCACGAAGATGTAAATATCGTGATAAAAGGTAAAAAAGAAGAGGTTAAATATACAATTAGAAGAAACGATCTTGCTAAGCCAAATGAATTAGCTGGTGTTAGCGGAAAGATCGAAGGAAAGATGTATATACCTTATGTAAGTGGCGATAAAGTAAAAGAGAATGAAAGTATCGTTGAGATTATAAAAGAGGGTTGGAATATCCCAAATCGTATCCCATACGCTAGTGAACTTAAAATTTCAGACGGAGATCCGGTAACTCGTAAAATTTTAGCTGACGCAAATGGTGTAGTTAAATTTTTCATATTAAAAGGTGATTATCTTGATAGGGTTAAAGATATCAAAAAAGGTCACAAAGTAACTGAAAAAGGTTTCTTTGTAGTTGTTTCTGATAAAGATGGACGTGAGGCGGTTCGCCATTATATCCCAAGAAATTCTATCATCCAAGTTTCTGATAATGATGCAGTTGAGAGAGCGACAGTAGTTTCGTTACCTGAAAAAGATGATAAGTTGATTATTGCTGAGTGGGACCCATACTCAACTCCAACTATTGCTGAAGAAGCTGGTGTGGTTAGCTTTGAGGATATTGAGCCAGGATATAGTGCGACTGAGCAAGCAGATGAGGCGACTGGACAAAGACGCCTTGTTATCAATGAGTATTTGCCAAGCGGTGTAAAACCTGCGATTATTATCGCTACTAAAAAAGGAAATTTAATCAAGTATCCGCTTGATCCAAAAACTGCGATCTTTGTCTCAAGTGGTGATGAAGTAGCTCAGGCTGATATTTTGGCCAAGACCCCAAAAGCTGTTGCTAAGTCAAAAGATATTACCGGCGGTCTTCCAAGAGTTAGTGAGCTATTTGAAGCAAGACGCCCTAAAAATACAGCTATCGTTGCAGAGATTGATGGTGTGGTTAGATTTGACAAGCCACTTCGCTCAAA